>JANNQY010000195.1:0-6104 GCA_031400995.1 Lysobacteraceae bacterium | reverse complement strand
GCCGACCAAGCTTTCAGGCGCGCGCGCGCCTCGGCGTCAATGCTGGGCGGATGGCGCGGATCAATGGCCACGTTGCCCGGGCGCTCCAGCACGTTGCGATCGATCATCACGTTGCCGGTGATCTGCAGGCCTACGCCGCCGTCGCCCCAAGCGCGGTACAGCCGAACATGCCGATCGGTGGCGCGAAGCTGGTGGTCGCCCAGGCCTTCGGTCATGGCCGCCTTGCACAGGCGATTGGGCAGCACCGCGCCGCAGGGCAGTGGGAACGGTTGGGCCAGGGGATCGGACATGGGCGGACTCCGGGACAGACCCCGCCAAGATACCGGAAAGCCACCCCAGGCCCGCACCAACGCCGTCGGCACGGGCGCGTCAGTTACAGTGCCCAATCACCCTGCACGCGAGTACCGCCCATGCACGTCGCCATTGCGCTCATCACCCTGCTCACCGTCCTGCTGCTGGCCACCACGGCCGCCCTGGTTGGCCGCGCCCGCGGCCGTTACGGCATCAAGGCGCCGGCCACTACCGGACACGAAGGTTTCGAGCGCGCGCTGCGCGTACAAATGAACACCCAGGAAGCGGCGCTGATGTTCCTGCCGGCGCTGTGGGCCGCCGCTCACTTTGGCGACGTCCGCCTCACCGCTGGCTTCGGTGCGGTGTGGCTGGTGGCGAGAATTTGGTACGCGGTGGCCTATGCCAACCCGGCTGGCAACCGCGGCCCGGCCTTCCTGATTGGCATGCTGGCCCTGCTTGCGCTGCTGATCCAGGGGCTGTGGGGCGTCATCGCCACCGTGCTCCTGGCGTAAATCAGGAGGCAGGCCGCGCCGCGGCCTGCCTCCGCCGGCTCAGGAATGCTGGGCCGTCTTCACCAGCAGTTGCTTGGCCA
Source organism: Lysobacteraceae bacterium (assembly GCA_031400995.1). GTDB lineage: Bacteria > Pseudomonadota > Gammaproteobacteria > Xanthomonadales > Xanthomonadaceae > Arenimonas. The sequence goes on along the minus strand of JANNQY010000195.1, from coordinate 5,221 downwards.
GCGCCCCGTGCAGCTGGCCGATACCCCGCGCCAGGTGCAGGGTGACGAACAACCCCAGCACGCCCAGCGCCATCACCAGCGGCACCTGCCACAGGCTTGGATCGAAGGGTCCGAACTGCAGGTAGTCCGCCGAGCCTGGCATGCCAACGCCGTGCAGCAGCCCGGCGATGGCGCCGAAGATAAGGCCCAGCGAAAGGCTCAATCCAGCCACCGCAACGGTGAAGTAAACGATGCCCAGTGGCAGCATCAGGACCATGTAAAGCATCGTGGACCAGGTGCGCGGATCGGTGAACATGTTGCCTATGCGCGTGAGCAGCGGCAGTCCGCGCTCGGCGTACAGCGGCCGGCGCGGCATGCGTTCGCCCAGCATCACTTCCACCATGCGGCCCTCCACCAGCGCCAGCAGGCGCACCAGGCCAACGAACAGGATGGCGAACGGAATGCCCACGATCAGCAGCGCCAGGCCCAGCGACATGCTCAGGCCGGTCACCACCACCGTGAAGTACACGACGCCAGTGGCCAGCGACAGCAGCATGTAGAACAGCGCAGTCCAGGCCCGTGCGTCGGTAGCGATGCCGAAGAACTGGCCAGCGGCAGTGCGCCGCGGCGCGCGCAGCGGCGCCCCCAGTGCCTTGGAAACCGTGACCTCGGTGTCGCGGTAGATCGCGGCCACTTCCTCGGGCGCGCCGTAGCTGTTGGCGATGCTGGCCAACAGTTCGGCCTCGTTGCTGCCTGGGTTCTCGGCCAACTCCGAGCGCAGGTATTCCTCGGCGTCGTACAGCGCGTCCTGCACCAGCGCCGGGTCGGCGTTGCTCAGGGCGTCGCGCAACTGCTCGAGGTATTCGGAGATTGAAACGGGAGTGGTTTTCATCGCAGGTTTCCTTCCAGCACGGCGTCGACGGAGTGGCGGGTGGTGGTCCAGCTGGCGGCCCACGCGGCCAACACCTGGGTCCCCAGCTCGGTTATCTGGTAGTAGCGCCTGGGCGGCCCGCTGACCGACGGCACCACGTGGCTTTCGGCCAGCCCGGCAGCGCTGAGGTTGCGCAGCACCGGGTACAGCGCGCTCTGCTTGCCCACCAGCACCGGGTCCTTGGTTTGTTCCAGGCGTTTGGCGATCTGGTAGCCATAGAGCGGCTCGCTGGATTGGCCCAGCACGGCCAGCAGCACCAGCGAGACGGTGCCGGCGCTGAGCTCTTTCTGGAATTTCTTGAGGTGCGGCTCGGTTTCGACCATGGCGGTGTCCTTGACGGCAGGCTACAGTCCACTTGGCTGTAGCGTTAAGTCAATACTAGGCAGACGATCGGCCGACCGCGCAGTGCCGGAAGTCAGGGTGTTAGTGTTTAGGCAGGTTCCGTCCCCAAAGGAGTTGGCTTCGATGAGCGCTGCGTCCTTGCCTGGCCCGATGCCCGCGGTATTCCTGGGGCACGGCTCGCCAATGAACGCCATCGAGGACAACGCCTGGCGGCGAAGTTGGCAGGCCCTGGGCCAGCGGCTGCCGCGCCCCAAGGCCATCCTGTGTGTCTCAGCCCACTGGGAAACCCAGGGGGTTTACGTCAATTCGGCCGAAAAGCCCGAGACCATCCACGACTTCCACGGCTTTCCGCGCGCCCTGTTCAACGTGCGCTACCCCGCACCAGGAAGCCCTGCGCTGGCGCATCGGGTAGCGGAGCTCATCGCCCACCCGCGCGTGCACCTGGACAGCCACCGCGGCCTGGACCACGGCGCCTGGGGCGTGCTGCAGCCGATGTATCCCGAGGCAGACATCCCGGTGGTGCAGCTGAGTCTGTCGAGCCTGCAGCCCGGCGCTTGGCATTTTGACCTGGCCAAACAGCTGGCGCCACTGCGCGACGAGGGCGTACTGGTCGTGGGCAGCGGCAACATCGTCCACAACCTGCGGCTGTTTCGGCAAAACCAGCCCGAGGCCTACGACTGGGCGCAGCGTTTTGACGAGGACATTGCCGAACGCATTGCCGAGGGCCACCACGACGGCATGTTGGGCTACGAAACGCTGGGGGCCGACGCCCTGCTCGCCATCCCCACGCCCGAGCACTACCTGCCGCTGCTCTACGTGCTGGCCCTGCAGCGCGAGGGCGAGGCGGTGGAATTCTTCAACGAGGCCGTCAGCAGCTCGATCTCGATGCGCTCGGTGCTGATCGGCGCGGCCTGAGCGATCTCAGCGCTTGCGTCGCTGGGTGAAGTCCGGCCACCAGCGCCAGGCATTGGCCAGCAGGCAGGCGATCAGCAGCACGCTGTACTCCATGCCGTTGCGGCCCGCGCCCACCACGAACCAGCCCGCAGGCCAGTGCACCAGCACGATGCCGCAGCCATAGATGGACGCAAACACCAGGCTCAGCGGGGTGATGAATCGTCGGAAGCCCAAGACCAGCACCGGCGCCGCGACCACTTCGAAAGCCGTCACGAACCACGCAATCGCCAAGCCAAACGGCAAGCCGACGCCATCCAGGAAAGCGCCGAACGGCGCCACGCCGCCGTCAAGCAGCCGCACCAAGCCATGAACGAAGGCCAGCGTGGCAACCAGGATGCGAAGCACCGCCAATGCCACGTCGGCACGGCCTGAACTTGCAGCGGAACGGGACATGCGTGCTCCATCGGCTAGATTTGCCCGAAGGATAACGCCGTTCGATGGCGCGCGCAGCCGCGGCTTCGGCCACGGACGTAATGTTAGGCTCTCTGCCTTCGCCAGCGAATCCCGCCATGACTGAAAACGCCCTCTTCGTCGTGTTCCTGCCGCTGGCCCTGGGCGTGGCCATGGCCGGACTGGGACTGCACCTGACGCCGTCCGATTTCCGCCGTGTGCTGGCCATGCCGCGGGCGGTGGCCGTGGCGCTGGTGGTGCAAACCCTGCTGCTGCCACCGCTGGCTTTCGCCATCGCGCGGGCGTTTGCGCTGCCCGGTGAACTGGCCCTGGGCCTGGTGCTGCTGTCGGCCTCGCCCGGCGGCGTCACGGCCAATATCTTCAGCCACTTGGCGCGCGGTGACGTGGCGCTCAACGTCAGCCTGACCGCCATCAACAGCGTGCTGGCGCTGCTGACGCTGCCGCTATGGACCACGCTGGCGCTCTCGGTGTTCCTGGGCGATGCCGGCAGCGTGCCGCCGCCCACCGGCAAAGTGGTGGAAGTGGCGCTGCTGGTGGTGCTGCCGGTGCTGCTGGGCATGGCCTTGCGACGCGCCAGCCCGCAGCTGGCGGACGCGGCGGAAAAGCCGGTGCGCGTGCTGTCCTCGCTGCTGCTGGGCGTGCTGATCGCACTGGCGTTCGCATCGCAGTGGCAGCTGCTCAGCCAATACGCGCCGCTGGTAGGCATGGCCTGCCTGCTGTTCAACATCATCAGCCTGGGCTCGGGCTACCTGGCGGCCAAGGCGGCACGGCTGGCGGAGCCACAGGCCATTGCCATCAGCTTCGAAATTGGCATCCACAACGGCACCCTGGCCATCTACATCGCCTTTGAAGTGCTGGAGCGGGCGCAGGCCGCGATTGCGCCGGGCCTGTACTCGCTGAGCATGTACCTCACCGCTGCGGCGTTCACCGCCTGGCTGCTGCATCGGCGGCGCATGGCATGAGCAAGGCCTACGACCGCCGCTATTTCGACACCTGGTACCGGCAGCGCAGCCTGGGCGGCAAGGCCGCACTCACGCGCAAGGTAGCGCTTGCCGTGGCGCTGGCCGAGATGCACCTGGGCCGGCCGCTGCGCAGCGTGCTGGACGTGGGCTGCGGTGAAGGCGCCTGGCGCGCGCCGCTGTTGGCGCTGCGGCCCAAGCTGCACTACATGGGCGTGGATTCCAGCGACTACGCCATCGCCCGCCACGGCCCGCGCCGCAACCTGCACTGGCTGCCGTTCGGCGACCTGGCCGCACTGCCGCTGGCCAAGCCGGTGGACCTGCTGGTGTGCTCAGACGTGATGCACTACCTGGCCGACGATGAACTGCTGCGCGGACTCGCCGAGTTCCGGCGGCTGTGCCACGGGGTGGCGTACCTGGAGGTTTTCACCGAGGGCGACGACATCATCGGCGACCTCAACGGCATGCACCGGCGCCCCGCCGCGTGGTATCGGCGCGCGTTCGCTAAGGCTGGCTTTGTTGCCGCCGGCTCGCACACGTACTTGAGCCGGGAGCTTGCCGCAGGCGCCACGTCGCTGGAGCTGGCGAGGTAAATCGCGCGGCCTTGGGCGGCAACCGGTAGGCTGCCGCCATGGACCCGACGCCCTACGCCGACCTAACGCCTGACCGCATCCTGGACGCGGTGGAATCGCTGGGCGCTCGCAGCGATGGCCGCGTGCTGGCGCTCAACAGCTACGAAAACCGCGTGTATCGCGTCGGCATGGAAGACGCTCCGGCCCTGGTGGCCAAGTTCTATCGCCCGGGTCGCTGGACCGACGCCGCCATTGGCGAAGAGCACGCCTTTAGCGCGGAGCTGGTGGCCGCCGACCTCTCGGTGGTGGCGCCGATCGCCTACGCGGGGCAGACACTGCACCCCTTCCAAGGGCACCGCTTCGCGCTGTTCCCGCTGCGCGGCGGCCATGCGCCCGAACCCGGCCACCGCGACACGCTGCGCCATATCGGTCGAGTGCTGGGCCGCATGCACGCTGTTGGAGACGGCGCGCGCTTCGCCCACCGCGGCGTCATGGATATCGACAGCCACGGCCACGACCCCATCGACTACCTGCTGGACAAGCACTGGCTGCCGCCCGACTTGGAATCGAACTTCGAGCGCCTGGCCGAAGCCTTGCTCGACGCCATGCACGACAGTTGGGACCGCGCCGGGGCCGTGCACACGCTGCGTATCCACGGCGACTGCCATCCGGGAAACATCCTGTGGCGCGAAGAACAGGCGCACTTCGTTGACCTCGACGACACCCTGACCGGGCCGGCGGTGCAGGACCTGTGGATGCTGGCCGGCCGCCGCGAAGACGGCGCCGAGTCGCTGCGCTGGCTGCTGGAAGGCTACGAGCAGTTTCGCCACTTCGACCGCCGCGAGCTGCACCTGATCGAACCGCTCCGCACCCTGCGCCTGCTGCACTACAACGCCTGGATTGCACGGCGCTGGCACGACCCGGCGTTCCCGGCCGCCTTTCCCTGGTTCGAAGCGCCGCGCCACTGGGAAACCGTGATCACCCAGATGCAGGAACAGCTCTCCGCGCTGCAAGAAGCCCCGCCCGACCCCGACTGAACCCGCAGCGGCCCCTGTAGGAGGGGTTTCAACCCC
>JANNQY010000194.1:0-3973 GCA_031400995.1 Lysobacteraceae bacterium | reverse complement strand
CCCCCTTGCTCGGGGTGTGTGTTTATGGGGTGGTGGGGGCCGGGCGGGCCCCCACCAAGGTGACAACGCAAAGGATGCGCTGGCGTGCCATCAATTACTTGGCGGTGTAGATGATTTCGACGCGACGATTCTTCATCCAGCAATCTTCAGCGGAATCGGTGCAGGTCGGACGCTCTTCGCCGTAGGAGACCACGGTGAGCTGGCCAGCCGAGCCGCCGGCACCCTGCAGGGCGCTGGAGAACGCGTTGCCGCGACGCTCGCCGAGACCCAGGTTGTACTCGCGCGAACCGCGCTCGTCGGTGTGGCCCTCAAGCGTGACGCGGGCTTCCGGACGGTCGGTGAGGTACTTGGCGTGGCAGGCGACGATGGCCTGGAACTCCGGGCGGACCACGTACTGGTCGAAATCAAAGAACACCGTACGCTGGCGCAGGCACTCGTTGGTGTCCAGGTCGGCGGGGGTGAAGCGGCCGTCGGCAACGGGAGCGGTGGTGGCCGGGGTGGTTTCCGGGGCGACGACTTCTTCCTTGACCTTCTTGGTGCAGGCGGTCATGGCGACACAGATGGAAGCAGCAAGCAGCACGCGGGTGACGGTATTCATTGGGAACCCTCTATTTTCGGATGCAGTGGTTGGAACTTGTAGTGGCCCGTCCTAAATCATCGTTGCCGGAACGGTGACCAGGCGGGCTCCCGGACGTCACCATCGGCCAAAACCAACCGCTGCCGCACTCGGCCATCGGCCGATACAGCGTACAGCACGCCACGACGGCCTTCCTTCGTGGCGTAAAGCAACATGCTGGCGTTCGGGGCGAAGCTGGGCGACTCGTCGAGGTTGCCCGGCGACAGCGTCTGCCAGCGCCCCGCAGCGCCAAAACTGCGGTCTAGAACGGCGATACGATAAACGTTTCCGCTGCCCTGCGCCATAGCTATCTTCTTGCCGTCAAAGGAAATACTGGCCTTGGAGTTGGAATCGCCCTGGAACGTGACCCGGACGGCGTCGCCGCCGGTAGCCGGCACTTGGTAGAGCTGGGGCTTGCCGGCCCGGTCGGAGGTGAAGACCAGGCTTTGGCCATCGGGGGTCCAGACTGCCTCGGTGTCGATGCCGTAGTGGCGGGTGATCTGGGTGAGGCCCCGGCTGGCCAGGTCCATCACGTAGATCTCGGGGTTGCCCGAGCGCGACAGGGTGAGGGCCAAGCGGCGGCCGTCCGGGGCGAACGACGGGGCGCCGTTGATGCCGCGGAAGCTGGCCAGCACCTCGCGGGCGCCGGTGGTGATTTCCTGCACGTAGATGGTGGAGTTGCCGCGCTCGAAGCTGACGTAGGCCAGCTTGCGGCCGTCCGGGCTCCAGGCCGGGGACAGCAGCGGCTCCTTGGAGCGCACTACCGTTTGCGGGTTGAAGCCGTCCGAGTCGGCCACCATCAGCGCGTACTGGGTGTTGCCGCCCAGGCCGTTGGCGGTGACGTAGGCGATGCGGGTCCAGAAGGCGCCGCGCACGCCGAGGATTTTTTCGTAAATCTGGTCGGCGATCTGGTGCGCCACGTCGCGCATGCCGCGGGCGCGGCCGCCCACGGCCAGGCCCAGCAGGCGCTCCTGCTTGGCCACGTCCCACAGTTCGTACTCCACGCGATAGCCGCCGTCGGCGTTGTCCAGCACGCGGCCCACCACCACGAAGTCCTGCTTGAGCACGCGCCAGGTGGGGAACTTGATCTCGCTGCCGCGGATCGGCCGCTCGATCACGTCCTGCTCCAGCAGCGCCCGGAACTGGCCCGAGCGGTTGAGGTCGGCGCGGATCACCGCGGCGATGTCGGTGTCGGGCGCAACGCTGGTGCCCAGGTAGGGCATGGGGACCACGGCGATAGGCAGCGCGGCTTCATTGCCGGTGACCAGGCCGATGTCGAGGCCCTGCGCGCGGACCAGGCCAACGGGCAGCAGCAGCGCGAGCGCCAGGAAGGAAAGGAAACGTCTCATCGTTGGCAGGCCTCTTCGGGATAGCAGAATGTCAGGGTAACTTGGCGTTCGAACACGGACTTGAACTCGTCGTAGGGCATCGGCCCGCGGCGCAGCGCACGCTCCACCGACTCGCGGCCCTGGGCGTCGAAGGGGCAGCCCAGGAAGCTCACGTCGATGACGTCGCCGGGCGGGATCTGGGTGAAGCGCACCTCGCAGCGGGTATTTTCCGGCGCCAGGGTGCGGTTCCAATTGGACTGGGCGGTTTGCAGCATGGCCAAAGCGTAACGCGCGCGCAGGTCGGTGTCGGTACCGTTGTTGCCGCCGGCCTGCACCGCCTCGCGCGCTGGCTGCGGCGCCGGCGCCGGCTTGGCCTGGCGGTCGGCCAGCTGCTGCAAGCGCTGTTCTTCCAGCTTGGTCTTGCGCTCGGCGTCCTCGCGCTCCTTGCGCACGGCTTCCAGCTGCTCGCGCAGGCGCTGCTTGCGCTCGGCTTCGGCCTGCTTCTCGCGTTCGGTCAGGTCGATCTGCTCCTGGCGCTGCCGGGCTTCCTGCTCCTCGCGCTCCTTGGCCTGCTCCAGTTCCAGCGCCAGCCGCGCCACGGCTTCCTGATCCACGGTGTCGGGCTCGGGCTGCTGGGCCTGGGGTTCGGGCTGTACTTCTTCCGGGGATATCTGCGGCTGCTCCACCGGCAGCGGCTGCGGCGGCGGCGACAGCTCCACCGGCTCGGGCTTGGGCGCCTGCTCGGCGGCGGCTTCGGCGGCGCTCACGTCGGCCGGGGAGACCACCAGCGAGGCTTCCACCACCGGCCCGGCCACGGACACCGGCTTGGGCAGCGGGTTCCACCAGCCGGCCAGTACCAACAGCAGCACCAGGGCCCCGTGTAGGGCCAGCGCCATCAGCACCGGCCCGGCCAGGCCGTCGTCGTGCCCGCCTTCGTGCTGGCGCATCACTTCAGCGTGCATTGTCCGGCGGCTGTCCCATCAGGCCCACGCGCGGCACGCCGGCCTGCTGCAGCAGCACCATGGTGTCGAAGACGGTGGCGTAGCTGGCATCGCGGTCGCCGGCGACGAACACCGGTACGTCGGGGTTCACGCGCACGAAGGCGGCCACCTTGGCCTGCAGCGTGGTGGCGTCGATCGGCTCGGGGTCGCCGCTGTCGAGCTTGAGCGAATAGGCGCCGTCGGCGGTGACCGTGACCACCACCGGCTGCTTCTGCTGCTCGATCGGCTTGGCCTTGGCCTGCGGCAGCTCCACGTCCACGCCCAGGTTCAGCAGCGGCGCGGTGACCATGAAGATGATCAACAGCACCAGCATCACGTCGATGTAAGGCACGACGTTGATCTCGGCCTTGAGCTTCTTGTGCTTGCGGCGGCGGGTGATGGTGGCGGTCATGGCGTCGGGTCCAGGCGTGCTTGCTCAGAACGTGCGGGGCGGCGGAACGGGGTTGGCCCGCTCACTCTTCCACGTGCGACTGGCGCTGCAGGATGGAGGAGAACTCCTCGGCGAAGCTTTCATAGCGAACCGACAGGCGTTCCACCCGGGTGGCGAAGCGGTTGTAGGCCCACACCGCCGGGATGGCCACGAACAGGCCGATGGCGGTGGCGAACAGCGCCTCGGAAATGCCCGGCGCCACCGCGGCGATGCTGGCGCTCTGCTGGGTGGACAGGCCGTGCATGGTCACCATGATGCCGAACACCGTGCCGACCAGGCCCACGTAAGGCGCGGTGGAACCGATGTTCGCCAGCAGCTCCAGGTTGTGCTCCAGGCGGTCCACTTCGCGGGCGAAGGTGGCGCGCATGGCGCGCTGGGCGCCCTCGAGCTGGGTGCGTGAGTCCAGGCCCTTCTTCTGGCGCAGGCGGGCGTATTCGCGAAAGCCCGCTTCGAAGATGGCTTCCAGGCCCGACACCATGCGGTTGCGGTCGGTGGCCGAGCGGTACAGCGAGGTCAGGTCCACGCCCGACCAGAAGCGGGTTTCGAACTCGTCGGCCTCGTCGGTGGCGCGGGTATAGATGCGGTTCTTGCGGAAGAT
>JANNQY010000193.1:0-16185 GCA_031400995.1 Lysobacteraceae bacterium | reverse complement strand
CCTCCTTGGGCTGGCCCGGCGCGCGCGAGTCGGTCAGGATGGCGCCGACCAGCCGCTGCAGTTCCGCGCGCGAGGCGAACATCGGGATGGCGTTGTCGTAGCTCTTGCTCATCTTGCGGCCGTCGAGGCCGGGCAGGGTGGCGACGCTGTCCTCGATCACCGCCTGGGGCAACTCGAAATGGGGTCCGTAGCGGTGGTTGAAGCTGCTGGCCATGTCGCGCGCCATCTCGATGTGCTGCACCTGGTCGCGCCCCACCGGCACCGACTGCGCTTTGAACAGCAGGATATCGGCCGCCATCAGCACCGGATACATGAACAGGCCCGCGTTGATGCCGGCATCGTCGTCCACGCCGTCCTCGCGGTTGCGGTCCACCGCCGCCTTGTAGGCGTGCGCGCGGTTTAGCAGGCCTTTACCGGCCACGCAGGTGAGCAGCCAGGTCAGTTCGGGGATCTCCGGGATATCCGACTGCCGGTAGAACCACACCTTGTCCGGATCCAGCCCGCAGGCCAGCCAGCTGGCGGCGATCTCCAGCGTGGAGCGCTGCACCCGCAGCGGATCGCTGGTCTTGATCAGCGCGTGGTAGTCAGCCAGGAAATAGAAGCTTTCCACGCCGGCGCGGCGGCTGGCGGCCACGGCCGGGCGGATGGCGCCGGCGTAGTTGCCCAGGTGCGGGGTTCCTGAGGTGGTGATGCCGGTAAGGACGCGGATAGCGGGCATGGACGGGTCTGCTTTGAAGTGCCGGCCATTTTAGCCCCTGCCGGGCCAGCAACCCCGAATGCGCTGCTGGCGCGTTCAAAACCGTGATCACCCACGGAGACCCGCCATGAAACGCCTCGCCCCGCTGCTGCTTGCCCTCGCTGCCCTTGCCGCCCTGCCCGGCTGCTCGCGGGCGCAAACCCTGGTGGACCTGCAGGTCCTGGACCTGGAGCGCCAGGAAACCCTGCCCCAGCACCCGCACCGCGGCCGCAGCTACGTCGAAGGCCGCCCGGGCCACCGCTACGCGCTCGCGCTGCAGAACCTCACCGGCCAGCGGGTGCTGGCGGTGGTGTCGGTGGACGGAGTGAACGCCATCAGCGGCGAGACCGCCGGCAGCCAGCAGAGCGGCTACGTGCTCGAGCCATGGCAGCGCATGGAAGTGCGCGGCTGGCGCAAGAACCTGTCGGAAGTCGCCGAGTTCCACTTCACCGCCATCGAGGGCAGCTATGCCGCCCGCACCGGCCGCCCGCAGAACGTGGGCGTGATTGGCGTGGCGGCGTTTCGCGAGCGCCAGCGGCCGGTGCCGCAGGCTTACGTCCAGCCCTACCCATCCTCGCCTTATGCCGAACAGGGCGCCGCTGATGCCGCCAAGGGCGCCAGCCGCGCGGCCGATGGCCTTGCCAACGCCGCCGCGCCGGCCAGTGAGTACGAACGCCGGGAATCCGCGCCGGCCGCGCGCCAGCAGTTGGGCACCGGCCACGGCCAGCGCCGCTGGGATGCCGCCAGCACCACCACCTTCGAACGCGAGGGCAGCCGCCCTAACCAGGTGCTGTCGCTGTGGTACGACTCGGCGCAGGCGCTGGTGGCGCGCGGCGTGCTGCCGGCGTATTGGCCGCAGGGCTACGGCGGCCCGGAGGCGTTTCCGGTCGGCTTTGCGCCCGATCCCTGAGTTAAAACGCAGCAGGCCGGGCAATCAAGCCCGGCCTGCGGTGTAACGCCCGACGCGTGGGGCTCAGTCGTTGCAGCCGCCCTTGCAGTCCTCGGCGGTTTCCTCGACGACTTCGCCGGCTTTCTTTACGTCCTCACCCATGCCGGCGATGGTGTTGCAGCCCGACAGGGCGAAAGCGGCCAGCAGGGCGATCAGGACAATGCGGTTGCGGTTCATGGGTGGCTCCTTGGATGACTATTGAAGTCTATGCCTGCCGCACACGCTGTCAACTTGCACGGGGCGCTCACTCCCGCATCAGGGTGGACTTGCCGAACAGGCTTTCCACCAGGTCAACCACCAGCAGCGCGGTGCGGTTGTGGTCGTCAAAGGCCGGATTGAGCTCCACGATGTCCAGCGAACCCATGCGCCCGGTGTCGGCGATCATCTCCATCACCAGCTGCGCCTCGCGGTAGTTGGGGCCGCCGGGAACGGTGGTGCCCACGCCGGGCGCAATGGCCGGGTCCAGGAAATCCACATCGAAGCTCACGTGCAAGTGGGTGTTGGCGTCAATGCCTTCCAGCGCTTCCTCCATCGCCCGCTTGATGCCGATCTCGTCGATGTAGCGCATGTCGTAGACATCCAGGCCGTACTGCTGGATCAGGCGCTTCTCGCCCTGGTCCACCGAGCGGATGCCCACCTGGCGGATTTCAGACGCCTGCATGGCCGGCGCGGAGCCGCCCAGGTGCGTCAGCGGCTCCGGCCCCAGCCCGCACAGGCAAGCCACCGGCATGCCGTGCACGTTGCCAGACGGCGTGACCGTGCTGGTGTTGAAATCGGCGTGCGCGTCGAGCCAGATGACGCGCAGGGTCCTGCCGTTCTCGCGGCAATAGCGCGCCACGGCAGTGATGCTGCCCACGCCCAGGCAGTGGTCGCCGCCAAGAAGTACCGGCAAGCGACCCAGCGCCAGCTGTTCGCCCATGGCGTCCATCACCAGGCGGTTCCATTCCGTCACTTCAGCGAGGTGGCGGTAGCCCTCGGCGGGCGGCTGCCAAGGGTTGAGCGGACCGAGCAAGTTGCCGGTGTCCACCACCTCCAGGCCGCGCTCTCGCAGCGCTTCGGCCAGGCCGGCCACGCGCAGCGCTTCGGGGCCCATGGACGCGCCGCGATGGCCCGCGCCGATATCGGTGGGTGCGCCGATCAATGCAAGGGTTTGCCTGCTCGGGTTCATTCGGACGTCGCCCCGGCGGCGGGAACAACCACAGGCCGACCCTCGGACTCCCAGCGCTGCCAGCTGCCTTCGATCTGCCGCACGTCGAATCCGCCCTGGGCCAGCGCATCCTCGGCCGTGCCGGCGCGCCTGCCGCTCCGGCAGTAGACCAATACCCAGCGTGACTTATCCAGTTCGCCCAGGCGCCCAGCGACTTGGTCGTGCGGGATGTTCACCGCGCCCGGAATGTGGCCGGCGGCAAATTCCTCTGGAGAGCGAACATCCAGCAGCAGGGGAGCGTCCGGGCGCTGCGCAACCTCATCAACCACCGCCGGCGACACCGCAGGCTTGGCGGCTGCCGCGACGGAAGGAAGCACCAGGGCCAAAAACAAGCTAGCGAGAAACAGGGTAAGTCGAGTCATCGGATTCACGCGAGTGGCAAGGAGTGTGGTGCCGGCACCCGGATTTGAACTGGGGACCTACCGCTTACAAGGCGGTTGCTCTACCAACTGAGCTATGCCGGCAATAGCGGCATTCTAACCCGCAGGCACGCGGCGGCGAGGCTAGCCGCAGGCGACCGCCGTGGCCTGCACGTCCTTTGCGTCGGGCAGCAGCGCGCGCCAATCCAGGCCAGGCTCCGCGGCCAGGTCTATCCACCATTGCGGGGCGTCTTCGGTACGCGGCTCCAGCACCGGCTGGAAGCCCTGGGTGGCCACCTCGTCGCGGCGGCGTTCGGCATTGGCCAGGTCGCGGTACTGGCCCAGCGATACGGTGTTCTGGTCCACGCCGGCGGTCACCACGTAATAGTCCGTGATGCCGCGCGCCGCCAGCTGGCGCACGGTGGCCAGCGCCGCCTCGCGGCTGGGCGAAGCCGCCAGATACACGCGGTAGCCGCGCAGCTGCGTGGCCTTGACCTCGCGATACTGGATGCGACCCACCGCAGGCGTAAGCGCATTCATTGCCGCGCGCAGCTCCGCCGGCGTCCAGAACGGCCCCAGGCTCAAGCAGCTGGGCGCATCGGGCATCAGCGCCGGTACCGCGCCCAGCTCGGCCTGGTCGCCCGTGGGCACCGGCTCGGCTTCACCCAGCAGCACCAGGCTGCCCACGCCGGCATCGGCCGCCGGCGGCGGCATCACTTGCGGCACGCGATGCTGCCACCACCACGCCGCAACGCCCAGGTTCAGGCAAACCAGCAGCACCACCAAACCACGCGACATCATTGACCACGGCTCCCACATTGCGCGGCGTACACCGCCAGCCCTTCCAGCGCCAGGTAGGGCGCGGCTTCGAATTCCAGTTCAAGCGCTGAACCCAGGCGTGCGCTGCCGCCGCCGCTGAGCAGCAGCCGGGGCGCGTTGCCCAGCCGACGGCTCGCCTGGCGATGGCAGCGCTCCACCAGGCCCAATGCGGCGCCGACGCTGCCGCTGGCCAGCGCATCGGCGGTATCGCGGGCGAAATCGCTGGCTTCGCCGCCGGCGAACGCCAGCGCCGGGAAGCGCGCCGCCAGCGCCGCACGCATGTGTTCGGGGCTGGGCGCGATCACGCCGCCCAAGTGCTCGCCGTGGGCATCGAGCAAGTCGACGGTGAGCGCACTGCCGGCCGAAACAATCAGCCACGGTCCGTCGCCGCGCGCGCGCGCCGCCAGCAGCCCCAGGAAGCGGTCCACGCCTAGGCGCAAAGGATCGGCATAGGCAATGCGCACGCCGGCGCACTCGGGCTGCGTGCGCGCGCGGGTGGCGGGGTTGCCATGGCTGGCCAAGGCCTCGGCCACCGCCGAGGTGAGCTCCGAGCTGGCCACCGACGCCAGCCAGCAGGTATCACCGGCTCGCACGGTTGCCAACCAACGCTGCATCGAAGGCGCAAAGTCGGCGGCGCCGTGGGTCCAGGCCTGCACTTCGCCCAAGCCCTCGCCCGGGCGCCATGCGGCCACCTTGAGGCGCGAATTGCCCAGGTCCAGGAGCCAGTTCATGCGGCGCGCAAGCTGGCTTCGCCGGCGTGGAAGCCGCGCTCGCCGTCGGCTTGCTGCAGGCGCAGTGCACCGTCGCTGCGAATCCCCAGCGCCAGGCCATCGTGTACGCGGCCACCTTCCAGCAGCCGCACGGGCCGGCCGGCCAGCAAGTCGTGGCGGGACCAGCCGGGCAGGAAGGGCGCCAGGCCTTCGCGTTCGAATCGCGCCAGCGCCGGCAGCAGCGCATCCAGCAGCGCCGCGCAAACCTGCGGGCGTGATGCGCGTGCGTCCGAAAGCGAATCAAGATCGCACCACGCTTGGTCGATGTCGGCAGCGGCCGTCGGCGGCATCGCGACATTCACGCCAAGGCCCACCACCACGCGCAGCGGTCCCGAGGCCTCGCCGTCCACTTCCACCAGGATGCCGCCAAGCTTGCGGCCGTCCACCAGCAGGTCGTTGGGCCACTTCAGGCCCACGCGCGCATAGCCCAGCGCGTGCAGCGCATCGGCCGCCGCCACGCCCACCGCCAGGCTGAGTCCCTGCAGCGCCGCCACGCCGCCTTCGAAACGACGGGCGATGCTGAGATAAACATGGGCCGCCAGTGGCGACGCCCAGGTGCGGCCGCGTCGCCCGCGACCGGCGCTTTGGCGCTCCGCAAGCCAAACCTGGCAACCGCTGGACGCCGCAGGTGCGCGCAAGGCCGCGGCGTTGGTGGAGTCGGTTTCAAACAAGACTTCCAGCGTGGCCAGCTCGGCACGCGCTGGGGCCGACAGCGCGGCTACCAGCATCGTCGCATCAAGCAGCTGCACCGGACGCGCCAGCGCGTAGCCGCGGCCCGGCGCGGCCAGCACGTCCACGCCCGCCGAACGCAGCGCCTGCACGCGCTTCCAGACGGCGCTGCGGGTGACGCCCAGCTCACGCGCCAGCTCCGCGCCCGAAGCCGGGCCCTCACACAGCCGCAGCAGCAGCGCACGGTGGCTCACGCCGCGCCCCGCCGCAGCCGCGCCCAAATCCGCGCGCGCTCGAATCGCGGCTCGGTGCCCGCGCGCAGACGCGCCAAGTTACTGCGGTGGGTGTAGGCGATGAACACCGCCATCAGCGCAGCGAACGCCAGCCGCAGCGTATCGGCGCCGGTGAGCAGCGCTAGTGGCAGCAAGCTGGCCGCGGCCAGCACGGTCGCCAGGCCCACGAAACCGCCGATGCTCAGCACCAGCAGCCAGCTGCCGATGAGCACCGGCACCGCCAGCGGCCACAGCATCAGCAGCGCGCCCACCAACGTACCGGCGCCCTTGCCGCCGCGAAAACCATGGAACACCGGCCACACGTGGCCCAGCACGGCCGCCACCGCCGCCGCGTAAGGCAACCAAGCCACGCCGGCGCCAAAGCGCTGCGCCAGCCACACCGCCAGCGCGCCCTTGCCCACGTCCACCAGCACCGTGCCCAGCGCGAATTTGAAGCCCTGCGTGCGCAGCGCGTTGGTGCCGCCGGCGTTGCCGCTGCCCAACTGGCGGATGTCGACGCCACGCAGCCTGCCCAGCAGCAGGCTGCCCGAGAGCGAGCCCAGCAGGTAGGCGATGAGGATGAAAGCCGCGACGGTCATGCCGGCATTATGGGCCAGCGTCGTGCAGCCGTCAGTCCAGCGGCTGTAGCGACACCACCAGCGCGCCCGGGCCGGCATGCGCGCCGACGGCCGAACCGGTTTCCACCAGCCAGCTCTCGCCGATATTCAGCTGCGTGCGCAGCGCCGCCAGGAGGCGCTCACCGTCCTCGACGGCGCCGCAGTGGCCCACGATCATGCGCCAGCGCTGGCGGCGGTCGGTGCGCTTGGCCACGTGGGCCGCGAAGCGCTCGGCCACGTGGGTTTTGCCGAACAATCCGCCGGCCATGCCCAGCTTGCCTGCGGCATTCACTTTGGCGATCGGGGTCAGGCCCAGCCATTCCACCACCGGCTTGGCCCAGGCCGGCAGCCGGCCGCCGCGCACGGCGTGGCTGATGTCGCGGGCCAGCGCCCAAGTGGCGGTGAGCGGCTTCAGCCGCGTCAGCTCGGCTAGGATCGCCGGTACGTCGGCGCCTTGCGCCGCCAGTTCGCCCGCACGCAGCGCCAGCAGGCCCTCGCCACCGGACGCGTTGCCGGTGTCGAACACGTGCGTGCGCTCGGGATGGCCGCGCTGCGCCGCCGTTTCGGCCGACTGCAGGGTGCCCGACACCGCGCGCGACAGGCCCACGTACACCAACTCGCGATGATGCGAGAGCAGGAACTCGAACTGCCGGCGGAAATCTCCCGGCGGCGGCTGGCTGGTGCGCGGCAGCACCGATTCGGTGCGCAGCTTGCGATAGAACTCGGCAGTGGAGAGTCCCACTTTGTCCAGGTAATCCTGATCGCCGAAATTCACCCGCGCCGGCACCATGTGGATATTGAGGCGCTGCATCTCGGTATCGGGCAGGTCGGCGGCGCTGTCGGTGATCACCGCCACGGCGGTGCCGCCGGCGGCCGTGCGGGCCTGGGCGTGCATGTCGTCGGCCTTGGCGCCTTCCACCAGGCCAAAGCGCGCCGCCAATTCGAACATCGCGCTGGGGTTGGCGACGTGGGCATGCAGCCGCATGCGGGTCTGGCTGCCGGCGATCACCACGCACGAGGCGCCCAGGTCGGCCATGGCGCTGCGCAGGCCGGCGCGGTCCAGGCCCGTGCCCACCAGCAGGCACTCGCTGCACCAGCGGTGCTCGGGGTCGCCCTCGCCCAGCTCGCCGTGCGCTTCGGCCGCCTCAAGGTCAGCGGGACGTTCGTCGGCCACGCCGACTGAATCAACGGCGCCCGAGGCGATGAACTCGTCGATGCCTTCAAGCAGGTCCACGAAGCCCTGCCCGCCGGCATCCACCACGCCCGCGCGCGCCAGCACCGGCAGCTGGTTGGGCGTGTTGGCGAGCGCCCGGCGGCTATGCTCAAGCGCGCTGCGAAACCACGCGCCCACGTCGCCGGCACTGCGCTGCTCCAGCGCATCGGCGAAGGCGGTGATCACGCTGAGGATGGTGCCCTCGCGCGGCTCCGACAGCGCCTGGCGCGCCGAGTCGGCGCCGGCGCGCACGGCGCGCGCCAGCGCCTCGGGCTCAAGTGCGCGCACCGATCCGGTGGCTTCGGCCACGCCGGTGAAAAACTGCGCCAGGATGGCGCCGGAATTTCCACGCGCGCCGTCCACCGCATCCTCGCCCACGCGCCGCAGCAAATCCCCCGCGCCCTGCGTGCGCCGGCTCAGCGCGCCCGCCAGTACGCCGCCCAGGGTGAAGGCGAGATTGCTGCCGGTGTCGCCATCGGGCACTGGGAATACGTTGATCTTGTTGAGCGACTCGCGCTGGGCGATGACGCGGCGCGCACCGGCGATCAGCGCGCGGCGCAGGGCGGGCCCGCGGATCAGCGGCCGCGGCAGGTCAAGGTAAGTGGAATTCATGGACAGCCGGAGTCTGCCGGAAGCCGCGGCGCAGGCCATGCTGCAGTGCGGCAAGCCATCCCGCCGGACGGAAGCGCTTGCGCCTCGGGCGCCCTGCCCCCATTGGCTGGGCATGATTTCTTTTTTCGATAAGTGGCGGCCCCGGCCGGCAGCGCTGCCGCCGGACCAGCGGGCGCTGCTGCAGTTGCAGCATCCCTGGATGGCGCGTCTAGCGCCTGCGCGCCGCGCCCGCCTGCACGATCTGGTGGCGCAGTTCCTGGCCAGCAAGACCATCACGCCGGTGCAGGGCCTGGCGCTGGACGAGGCGCAGCGGCTTCGGTTGGCTGCGCTGGCCTGCCTGCCGCTGCTGGAGTTCGGCGCCCAAGGGCTGTACGGCTGGCACCAGGTCATCGTCTATCCCGGCGCCTTCCGCGTGCACCGCCAGCACCACGACCACGACACCGGCGTGGTGGCCGAATGGATGGAGGAATTGTCGGGCGAGTCGTGGGAAAACGGCCCACTGGTGCTGTCCTGGGCTGACGTGGAGGCCGAGCGTGACGACCCCGAGGCCGGCTACGCCCTGGTGGCCCACGAGATGGCGCACAAACTGGACGCGCTCGACGGCGCGATGGACGGCACGCCGCCCCTGCCGGCAGCCTGGCAGCGCGAATGGGCGCGGGACTTCCAGGCGGCCTATGGCACTTTTTGCGCGCGCGTGGACGCCGGCGAGCACACGGACATCGACGACTACGCCGCCGAAGCGCCTGAGGAATTCTTCGCCGTCACCAGCGAGTATCACTTCTCGGCGCCGGCGCTGCTGGCGCGGGAAATGCCGGCCGTGGCTGCACACCTTGCGCGCTTCTACGGCGACTCGCCGCTACCGGCGCAGTGATCAGAAGGTCGGCGGGAAACGAACCTTGAAGCTGGCGCCGCCCAGGTCGGGCGCACGCTGCACGGTCAACTCGCCGCGATACGCCGCCACGATGTCCTGCACGATAGACAGCCCGATGCCGTGCCCATGCACGCGCTCGTCGCCGCGCACGCCGCGCTGAAGCAGCCGGTCCACCTGTTCCGGGCGGATGCCCGGGCCGTCATCGTCCACGGTGAAGCAAACACCGGGCCGCCGATTCGCCGCCGCTTCCACCGTCACGGTGAGCAGAACGCGCTTGCTGGCCCATTTAAAGGCATTTTCCAACAGGTTCCCCAGCAGCTCCTGCAGGTCGCCCAGCTCGCCGTGGAAACGCGCCGCCGGGTCGATCTCGAACTCGCAGAACACGCCCTTGGCGGCATACACCTTTTCCAGCCCGGCAACGATTTCCTCGGCGCGCGCTTCGATCTCGATGGGCGCAGCAAACAGCGCATGGCCGCTGCGTGCCGCGCGCGAAAGTTGGTAGGAAACAATCTCGTTCATCCGCTGCACCTGGCCGGCAACGTCGGCGCGCAGCTCAGGCAGGCTGGCGTCGGACTCCAGCCGCGAGCGCAGCACCGCTAGCGGCGTCTTCAGGCTGTGCGCCAGGTCCGAAAGCGTGTTGCGGCTGCGCTCAAGGTGGCTGCGCTCGCTTTCGATCAGGCTGTTGATGCTCTCGGTGATGGACTCAAGCTCACGCGGGTGCCAGCCGGAGAGCCGCTGGCTCTGGCCCTGGCGCACGCGCGCCAGCTCCCGCTCGACGTTGCGCAGCGGAATCAGGCTCCAGCGCAGCACCAGGATTTGCACCAGCACCAGCAGCAGCGCCGCCAATCCCAGGTAGCCCCACAGCGCGCGCCGGAACACATTCACCTGGTCCTCGATCTGCGCGGCGTCTTCGTACACGCTGAAGGTGAGCTGGAAATCGCCCGCCGATTCCCAGATGACGCCGATGGAAAACGCGTACACGCTGTTCTCCATGCCGCGCGCATCCACGATGTTTAGCGGGCCCTCGAAGCGGCGCTCGCCGGCCTCCAGGAACGCCACCGGCGGCAGCTGGCGGCCCAGCGACGACGCCGACTCCCAGCGTAGGCCCTCGCCGCGCACGCTGGCGTAAAGCCCGCTGCCGGGAATCATGAAGCGCTGGTCGGGCGGGAACTCAGGTGAGATGAAGGCGCGGCTGCGATCCAGCTCGCTGCCCGAGAGATAGCCGTTGGCCAGGTTCTCGAGCCGCTCGCGCAGTGCGTTCTGCGCGGTGTCGACGAAGGCACGGTCCAGCGCGATGCCGGTGAAGCTGAGGAAAGCCACCAGCGCCAAACTGGCCGCCAGCAGCTGCCTGGCCTGCAGCGACAGCGTGCGCCAGCCGCCCACCCGGGTTTATTCGTCGCGCGGGATGGCGAAGCGGTAGCCGCGGCCCCGCACGGTTTCGATCGGCTTGATCTCGCCCTCGGGGTCGAGCTTCTTGCGCAGCCGGCCGATGAAGACTTCCAGCACGTTCGAATCGCGGTCGAAATCCTGCTGGTAGATGTGCTCGGTGAGGTCGGCCTTGGACACCAGCTCGCCGGCGTGCAGCATCAGGTATTCCAGCACCTTGTACTCGTAGCTGGTCAGGTCCACGCCGGCGCCGTTGACGGTGACGGTCTGGGCCGAAAGATCCAGCTTCACCGGGCCGCAGTCCAGCGAGGGCTTGCTCCAGCCGGCGGCGCGCCGCAAAAGTGCATTCAGGCGCGCCAGCAGCTCCTCCACGTGGAAGGGCTTCACCAGGTAATCGTCGGCGCCGGACTTCAAGCCTTCCACTTTGTCCTGCCAGCTTGAACGCGCGGTGAGGATGAGGATGGGGAATTTCTGGCCTTCGGCGCGCAGCGCCTTCACCAGGTCCATGCCCGACATCTTGGGCAGGCCCAGGTCGATCACGGCGATGTCGAACGGCACTTCACGGCCGTGGTACAGGCCTTCCTCGCCGTCAGCGGCGGTGTCCACCGCGAAACCTTCGCGCTTGAGCCGCGCGGCCAAGGTTTCACGCAGTGGGGCTTCATCCTCTACCAGCAGTACGCGCATGTCGTCTCCAGGGAGCCAGCCCTCGCGGGCCGGCCAATCAGTTGCCGCCAGCGCGGTCGCCGCCGCCGGGAGGCGGCTGCGGGGCTTCGCTGGGGGCGGGGTTTGGGGGCTGTCGACGGCCCGGTTCGGGGCGCAATTCGCGGGGCATCGGAGCCTGGCGCCCAGGATCACCGAAGTCGCTGCGATCGTAGCGCTGGCGGTTGTCGCGGCGCGATTCGGCCTGTTCGCGGGCGCGGTCATCGTGCAGCACGCGCACACGGCCTTCGGGGGTGAGCACCTTCAAACGATAGACCTCGCGGCCTTCGCGCTGCATCGGTTCGGCCTGCAGCACTTGGCCGCCGTCGCGCTCTACTTCGCGAACCCGGTCGCCGGCGTCTTCGCGCTGGCGGGCGGGTTCGGGCTCCGGGTCCTGCGCGTTCGCAGGCGCCATCGCGATGAACGCGATGAGCAGCAGCAGCGGGCGCAGGGCGTTCAGCATCGTCGGGATACTAGCTCCAAGGGGGTCGGACGGATAGCCAGACCACGGGCAGGAGTGTGGGCCGGAGGCGGTGAATCCGGTCTGAACCCTAATGGCGTCAATAACTTGGCAGTGGCGCGGTTCAGTGCTCAGTAGATTTCAGCCACGCAGCAGCGTAGTGAACCCCCGGCCTTCTCGATTTCATCCAACGCCACCGGGGCCACCGCGAAGCCGGCGTCGGCCAGCGTTTTCACTTGGCCAACAGTGAGGGCGTCGGCGCCGGCCTGGCTGAACCAAGCGCGGTCCGGCGACAGCGAGATGCAGTTGCCGGCGAACGCCGCCTTCTGCGCCGCGCTCAACTCCACCACGTGCGGCGCGTAAAGCGTGGCGATGGCCTGCGCCACCGCCGGATCGGCAAAGCCCGACGGGCACACCACCATCGCCCGGCCCGCGAGCACGCTCAGGGTGACATTGGTGTGGTACTCGCCCGGCGCCAGGTTGAACAACAGGGTGGCGCGCAGGCCGAACGCGGCGTGCATCGCCGCCGCGCCGACCGCGTCGCAGCGCTCGCTCAGGCCGGCAAAGCCCAGGCCGCGGGCGCGGTCAATCACCAGGGATCCGGTGAGTTCGCAGAAGCCGGGCTGCTCGCGCAGATCGATCTGCTCGTAACCCATGGCGGCGAAGAAGCCGCGGATGTCGGTGCGCTCGGCCTCGCGGCGGCGTACCGGGTGGCGCATGTGGCCCAGCAGCAGGCGGCCGGGCGCGGTGCCGAACACATTGTTGGGGAACAGGTCGTCGGGCGTGGACAGATCGCCCGGGAAAGCCACCGTGGGCAGCGCGCTCGACAGTGCTGCGTGCAGCGCGTGGTGTTGCTCCAGCGCGCGCAGCGGGTCCACCGCCACGCCCAGGTCCATGTAGGCGTTGTCGCTGGCGGATTCCTCGGCCAGCGCGAAGCCATCGGGGATGACCAGGAAGGCGGCCTTGGCGCAGGCAGGGCCGAAATCCGGCGCGAGCGTGCGCGCCAGTGCAAGGAAAGCATCCACGTCGCGAGTGATCATGCGGCCTCCGGGCTGCGCGCGGTGACGGCCAAGGCGCGTTCGATCAGGTCCCAGCCGGCGTCGCGCTGCGGCGCGCCTTCGCTGAGCACCTGGCGAAACGCACGACCGCCGGGCTGGGCATGAAACAGCCCCAGCAGATGTCGCGTGATGTGCTTCACCGCCACGCCGCGCGCGCGGCAGGATTCCACGTAAGGGCGCAGCGCCTGCAGCAGTTCGGCGCGCTCGCGAGGCGCTTTTTCGGGCGTGAACATGGCCAGCTCCATCAGGTGCAGTCGATACGGCTCATGGTACGCCGCGCGCCCGATCATCACGCCGTCCACCTGCGCAAGCGCCGCCACACTATCCTCCACCGTGGCGAGGCCGCCGTTGAGCACGATGCACAGATCCGGTCGCTCGCGCTTGAGCTGGTACACCCAGTCATAGCGCAGTGGCGGGATGTCGCGGTTTTCCTTGGGGCTAAGCCCCTGCAGCCAGGCCTTGCGCGCATGCACCGCGAACACGCCGCAGCCCGCCGCCGCCACCGTATCGATGTATTCACGAAACACGCCGTAATCCTCCAGCTCGTCCACGCCCAGCCGGCACTTCACCGTCACCGGCAGCGCGGTGGCGGCGGCCATGGCCGCCACACACTCGGCCACCAATGAGGGCTCGCGCATCAGGCAGGCGCCGAAGCGCCCGGCCTGCACGCGGTCGGACGGGCAGCCGACGTTGAGGTTCACCTCGTCGTATCCCCATTCGGCGGCGATACGCGTGGCCTGCGCCAGGTGCGCGGGGTCGCTGCCGCCCAGCTGCAACGCCAGCGGGTGCTCGCTGGCGTCGAAATCCAGCAGCCGCGCGCGGTCACCGTGGATCACGGCCTGCGCGTGCACCATTTCCGTGTATAGCCGCGCGTTCGGCGCCAGCAGCCGGTGGAATACCCGGCAATGGCGGTCGGTCCAGTCCATCATCGGAGCGACTGTCAGCCTGAAATCAACCGGATTGCAGGCCTGGCGCAACCCGTCGCCCGCGTTCATGGGCGTCCCCAGCGGGCGCCGTCAGTGGCCACCGTTGCCGTTGCCGTTGCCGTTGCCGTTGCCGTTGCCGTTGCCGTTGCCGTTGCCGTTGCCGTTGCCGTTGCCGTTGCCCTTGCCCTTGTCCTCCTTCTTGCCTTTGCCCGGCTGGCCGCTGGCCGGAGCCGGATTGCCTTGGCTCTTTGGACCCCCATGCGCCTTCAGTTTGCCGTGGCCGTTGCCGACGCGTCCCTTCAGCTCATGGAACTGGGCCGAGCCCGGCTTGATTCCCATGCGCTGGGCGAGCGCGCCCCAGCCTTGGCCGGGATGGCGATCATAGTCACTGACGATTTCGCGGCAGGGCCGGTCCAGCAGCTGGGCCAGGGCACACGCGAAATAGATATCGCCCGGGGCCCAACGACGGTCCACGTAAAGTTCCCGCACGTAGTCGCGCGGCACGCCGAAGCTGGAATAGAGGTCGTCGTAGAAATAATCGGGGTCGCCGCGGCCGTAGGTGTTGATCTCACCCAGGCGCGCGTCGACCCAGACGTCGCCCGTGCGCGGGCTGTAGTTGAGGGAAACGGTTTGGGCGTACGCCTGCGCAGCAAACGCGAGCGACGCGGCCAAGGCCAGCTTGATCAAGACGTGATTCATACGTGCTCCTTGGAAACGCAGACCCGGCGCTGGTGCGCCGGTGCCGAATATAGCCCGGCCGGCCGGCCGGCATCGGCCACAATTTCCGCGCCGGGGGTGGTAACTGTCACATCGGTTTGTGGATGATCTACTGTTTAGCCGCAACCGCGGCGAATACCATCATCAGGAATCCAGCAAAATGACCCTTGCCCGCTCGCCCTGGCCCCCCGTAGCCCTCCTGGCGCTGGCCGTCGCCGGCTGCAGCCGGCCCGCCTCCGCGCCCGAGACCCCGATCGCCGCAGGGGCCGGCGTGACGGCGGTTGCGGCAGCCGGCGAAACCCAGTCCACTGACGCCGGCGAGATCAACGCCAGCGTGTTGGTGCTGGATGCCACCGACCCGGCCCGCAGCCGCATCCTGGCCACGGCCGCGCTCGGGGGCTTGGAGCTTTATTCGCTGGACGGTCAGCGCCTGGGCCGCACGCCGGCCGGCGACGTGGCCAGCGTGGACGTAGCCTACGGCGTGGAGCTGCAGGGCCGCGAGCACACCGTGCTGGCTGCCGTGGACACCACCGACAACCGCCTGCGCTTATTCACCTTCGCCGACGACGTGCTCACCGAGGTAGGCGCCCGCCCGATGCCGCTGGGCTTCGCCGGCGAAGGCGTGTGCCTGTACCGCAGCGCGCTCGACGGCGCGCACTACGCCTTCATCGTTGGCGACGGCGGCGAAGTGGACCAGCAGCTGATCTTCGCGACTGCTGACGGCAAGCTGGACGCGCGCCAGGTGCGCCGCATCCAGGTGCCTTCCTCGCTCAAGCAGTGCGTGGTGGACGCCGGCGGCAACGTGTATGCCACGGAGGAAACGGTGGGCATCTGGCGTTTCAACGCCAACGCCGAGTCCGACGTGTCCGCGCGCCTGGTGGATACGCCGGGGCTGGGCCACCTGGACGAGGAAGTGAGCGGCCTGGCGCTCTACGACGGCGGCGAAGGCAGCCGCTGGCTGATTGCCTCGGACGCCTCGGGTGGTCGCCTGAATGTGTACGACCGCAACGATGACGACGCCTACCTGGGCTCGTTCACCGTCAGCGCGCCCGGCAGCGATGAGGCGATCGAGGAGCCGGGGGCGCTGTTCGCGACTTCGCTGGCTCTGGGCGAAGGATTCGAAAGCGGCCTGCTGCTGGTGGGTGACGAGGACGGCGGCAACAACCACAAGCTGGTGTCCTTCGCGGCTGTAGCCAGCGCTCTGGGGCTCAAGGCCGGAACGCCGCAGGACCCGCGCCGTGCGACGGCTGCACCGATGCCGGTGGTATCGGCGGTGGCGGAAACCGCGCCGGTGCCCAGCTACGGCGACGCCGCCGACGACCCGGCCATCTGGCCGCACCCCACGCGCCCGGCCGACAGCGTGGTGATTGCCACGGACAAGAAGAGCGGCCTGCACGTTTACGACCTGCAGGGCAAGGTGCTGCAGTACCTGCCCGACGGCAAGATGAACAACGTCGATTTCCGCGACGGTTTCCCGCTGGGTGGCAAGCCGGTCACGTTGGTCACCGCCAGCAATCGCACCGACCGCTCCATCGCCATCTATCGCTTTGACCCGGACACCCGCCAGCTCACCGCTGTCGCCGACGGCGTGCAGCCCACCGGCCTGGACGACCCTTACGGCCTGTGCATGTACCGCAGCGCCAAGACCGGCAAGACCTATGTCTTCATCAACAGCGGCGAAGGCCCGCTGAACCAATGGGAGCTGGTGGATACCGGCAACGGCAAGGTGAAGGCGAACCTGGTGCGCGAGATGATGTTCGATTCCCAGACCGAAGGCTGCGTGGCCGACGATGCCACCGGCCTGCTCTTCATCAACGAAGAAGACACGGCGATGTGGCGGCTGAA
>JANNQY010000192.1:0-1635 GCA_031400995.1 Lysobacteraceae bacterium | reverse complement strand
CGATGCTGTTGGCCAACAGCATCGGAACTGAAGTCCCTCCCACAATGGCGGGCGAATCGGGGTGCTAGAGTTCTGCATTCCGCAAACAACACTGACATCGAGCAAGCCATGAGTAACACCGTGACCAACCCGCCCACCGTGAACGCGCGCATCTCGCCGCGCGGTGGCCTGGACATCCTTTCGCGCGACGAAGTGGCGCGCCTGCATGACGCCTCCAATCGCGGCCAGCACGACCTGCTGCGGCGCTGTGCGCTCGCCGTGCTCACCACCGGCAGCGAGTCCGACGACCCGCGCGCCGCCTCCTTGCGCTATCCCGATTTCGACATCGAGGTGCAGCAGCAGGACCGCGGCATCAAGATCGAGATCAAGCGCGCGCCGGCCACCGCGTTCGTGGACGGCGAGATCATCCGCGGCATCGCCGAGAATCTTTTTTCGGTGGTGCGCGACATTGCCTACAACGCCAACGAGATCCACGGCAGCAACAAGTTCGACTTGGCCACGAGCGCTGGAATGACATCGGCGGTTTTCGAGATATTGCGCAATGCCCGGGTTATGCGCTCTTACCAGGATCCAAACCTGGTGGTGTGCTGGGGCGGGCACTCAATCAACCGCGAGGAATATCTTTACACCAAGCGCGTGGGCTACGAACTGGGCCTGCGCGGCCTGGACATCTGCACCGGCTGCGGCCCGGGCGCCATGAAGGGACCGATGAAGGGCGCCACCATCGCCCACGCCAAGCAGCGCCACGGCCGTCCGCGCTACATCGGCATCACCGAGCCGGGCATCATCGCCGCCGAGTCGCCCAATCCGATCGTCAACCACCTGGTGATCATGCCGGACATCGAGAAGCGGCTGGAGGCGTTCGTGCGACTGGGCCACGGCATCATCGTGTTCCCGGGCGGCGTGGGCACCGCCGAGGAAATCCTGTACCTGCTGGGCCTGCTGCTGCACCCGGACAACGCCGACCTGCCGTTCCCGCTCATCTTTACCGGTCCGCGCGAATCGGCCCCGTATTTCGAACAAATTGACCAGTTCCTGCGCCTGGCGCTGGGCGAAGCGGCCACCGGGCGCTACCGCATCATCGTCGACGACCCGGCTGCCGTGGCGCAGGCCATGCGCCAGGGCATCAAGAAGGTGCGTGAGCATCGGCTCCGGGAGCAGGACGCGTTCTTCTTCAATTGGTCGCTCACGCTTCCGCTGGAATTCCAGCAGCCATTCGCGCCGACGCATGCAGCGATGGCCGGGCTGAACCTGCAGCGCGACCAGCCACCGCACCTGCTGGCGGCCGACCTGCGCCGCGCATTCTCTGGCATCGTCGCCGGCAACGTGAAGGAAGAGGGCATGCGCGAGATCGAGCGGCATGGTCCGTTCACCATTGATGGTGACCGCGAGATCATGCGGGCGCTGGACGCATTGCTCAATGCGTTCGTGGACCAACGCCGCATGAAGATCAACGGCACTTACCGGCCCTGCTATCGCGTTGTTGGCGACTGATGCGTTCGGCTGTCAGGCTTCCAGCGGCAGCGTGATGGTGGCCACGTAGCGCCCGTCCACCACGCCGGCATCCAGGCGTCCTCGGCCTTGGCTCAATGCGTTGATCCGCTCGCGTGCCGACGCCAGGCCCACTTGATGGCC
>JANNQY010000191.1:0-12052 GCA_031400995.1 Lysobacteraceae bacterium | reverse complement strand
GTGATCGTGCTCACCGGTGCACTCAACCCGGCTCGATTCCGCGGCTCCGACGCCGAATTCAACGTGGGCACCGCGGTGGGCGCGGTGCAGTCACTGGCGCCGGGCGTGTACATCGCGATGAACGGGCGCATCTGGGACCCGTTGAAGGTCCGCAAGAACGTCGCCGCCAATCGCTTCGAGGCCGCCGGCTAGCCAGCCCTGCGCCGGACGGGCTCCTGATGCCGGCGTAAGAACAAAAACCCCGGCCGAAGCCGGGGTTTCGTTTTTTGGCAAGTGTCGCTTGGCTTAGAACGTGATCGTCCAGCTGTTGATGTAACCCGTGTCACCGCCCGCGTTGTCGTTCACCCGCAGCTTCCAGCTGCCGTTGAGGGCTTCGCTGGTGAGGTTCTTGCTGAAGGTGCCGACGATGTTGTCGGTGCCGCCGCCGGTGCGGTTGTGGATGTTGTAGAGCGTGCCATCCGGAGCCACCAGGTCCACCTTCAGGTCGCCCTTGTAGGTGTGCACGATGTTGACCGCGATGGAGGCAGCCGCCGGGCCGTTGCCAGTGCGCCCGGAAACCGCGATCGGGCTGTCCACGGTGGCGTTGTCGCTGATGGTGTAGTCGGTGGTGTTGCTGTAGGTCTGGCTGCCGCCGCCACCGCCGGCGGTGTAGTTGCCCACCAGGCTCATGCCGGAGAAGCTCGAGTAAGCCTTCAGCCGGACGTAGTAGGTGCCCGCGGACGGTGCAGCGATGGTGCAGGTCTCGGCATTGCCGCCCAGGTAGGGCCGGCAGACATAGGCCGTGTCAGTCGGCGCGGCGCCGAACTGCACGTACATGTCGGAGTCACCGGTGCCACCAGAGGTGGTGAAGGTGAGATTGGTGGAGCCGGCAGGCACCGCCAGGGTATAGACCAGCGCATTGCCCGTGGTGGCGGCCAGCCCAGTCACCGCGACGCCCTTGGTGAGGGTGCCGCCGGTGGGCGGCGGCGGCGGCGGCGTGGTGCCGCCCGCTGCATCCACAAGTGCCTTGGCATTGATGATGCCCGTGCCGCAGCCGCCGGAGCAGGCACCCGCCAGCGCGTAGGAAGTGGCCTTGAGCTGTGCCTCGACTTCAGCCGGCGTGTAAAGCGCCAGCCCCAGGGCCAAGCGACGGCTTTGCACCAGCGCCACGGCGCCCGCCACGTGCGGCGATGCCATCGACGTGCCGTTGTAGGACGCATAAGACTCCGCGCCCGGACCGGCGGTGCCGCTGTTGAGCGTGGAAAGGATGCCCGATCCCGGGGCCGAAACGTCGATGAGGGTGCCGTAATTGGAGAAGCTCGAGCGCGCGCTGGCGCTGGTGATCGACGCCACGT
Source organism: Lysobacteraceae bacterium (assembly GCA_031400995.1). Lineage (GTDB taxonomy): Bacteria > Pseudomonadota > Gammaproteobacteria > Xanthomonadales > Xanthomonadaceae > Arenimonas. The sequence continues at coordinate 10,718 of JANNQY010000191.1, read as the reverse complement.
TGACCACGTTGTTGCAGCTAGCCGGGGAGAAACCCGACGCGTTTGCGTTGCTGTTGCCCGCCGCCACCACCACGGTGACGCCGCGGCCAACAGCACTGTTGATGGCGCTCTGGGTGGCGCTGTCGCAGGCGCCGCCGCCCCCCAGCGACATGTTGATCACGTCGGCCGCGTTGGCCGCCGACAGCGTGGGAACACCGCTGACCGCACCGCCCGACGACCAGATGATGGCGTCGGCGATGTCCGAGGTGTAGCCGCCGCCCTTGCCCAGCGCGCGCACCGGCATCACCTTGGCGCCCCATGCGGTGCCGGCGACGCCCTTGGCGTTGTTGGTGACCGCAGCCACCGTACCGGCCACGTGGGTGCCGTGCCAGCTGGACGGGTTGCCGCCGTCGGCGTCACCCGGGTCGCTGGGATCGGCGTCACGGCCGTTGCCATCCACCGACACCGCGGTGTCGATGATGAAGTCGTAGCCGGCAACGATGTTGGCCGCCAAGTCGGAATGCGCGACATAACCGGTGTCGATCACGGCGACGATGATGCCGGTGCCGTTGGCCACGTCCCAGGCCTCGTTGGCACGGATGCCAGCGTCGGCATCGGTGTAGCCCCACTGCTCGGCATACCGGGTGTCGTTCGGCGTCAAGGCGGGCTTCATGATCCGGTCGATCTGCACGTATTCGACGTTGCGATTGGCCGCGATCTGGCGCATCAGAGTTTCGGCATCATCGCGGTCCAGCTTCTGCGACGTGGCGATGACGTCAGCCCCCACGGCCATCCGGCGCACATGGCGAGCCTGCAGCGGTGATACGGGCAACGAGCGGTCGCCGCGCTGTATGCGCGCAGCCTGCACCAGCGAGTTTGCGCCACTGGCGGCGGACTGCAGGGCGGTGCTCACGGCTGCCGCGTTTTCGGCTTCCGGCGTGCCCTGGCGGTACTTGACGATGAATCGGTCGAACTGCACGCCCGACTCGATGGCGCCAAGGTCAACCCGCGGTGCGGGTTGGTCACCCGCGGCGTAGGAGGCTTGGGCAGCAAGGGCGAGGGAAGTGGCAACGACGAGGCAGCGCAGGCGAAGCTTGCGGGATTTATTACTCACAGTGGTGGTCCCCGAAAAATGATGACAACGAAGGCCGCTTTGCGGCCGTGCTTGCATCCATGCCCCGGGGTCCCTGGGCAAAACTATTCCCGCGCCGGCCATCATTGGCCTGAATTCGTAGCGGGGAGTTTTACGCCACCCGGACGTGTGATGCAGTTCACAACTGCATGACACCCGCCGGACGCTAACGTGACGAATCCGCGAGGTCAAGCCGCGTTGCGGCATGACATCTCTACCTGACAACGTAAGCAAAAGGAGACACGGGCGCTGCAAAAACTGGGCGTTTTCAGGCACTCAGGCGCCAGCCGGCCGAGGATCCACGCGGTCGCCGGGAAATGTCCACCGGGCGCCCACCGTTCAGAACATCCCGGTGTCCAACCTCGCCGCGTCCGACATCATGGTCTGGTTCCAAGGTGGATCGAAGACCAGGTCCACGTCGACCTCCAGCACGGTGGGGACGCGCTCCACTTTCGTCCGCACGTCTTCCACCAGGATGTCGCCCATGCCGCAGCCAGGGGCGGTCAAGGTCATGCGTATAGCCACCGTGCGCGCACCGGCGTCGTTGCGCTCGAGCGTGCAGTCATAGACCAGGCCCAGCTCGACGATGTTCACAGGTATCTCGGGATCGAAACAGGTTCGCAGCTGCTCCCAGACCAGCTTCTCCACTTCATCGTCGCCGGCGCCTTCGGCCAACTCCAGTGGCGCGGGCATCGGCTTGCCGATGGCATCGGCATCGTCACCGGCGATCCGGAACAGATTGCCGTCCACGAACACGGTGAACGAACCGCCCAAAGCCTGGGTGATGTAGCCGGTGGTGCCGGCGGGCAAGCTGACTACTTCGCCCTGCGGCACCATCACCGCAGCGCAGTCGCGCTCGAATTTCACCGGCTCGCTGGTTCTCGAATAGCTCACTGCAGGTATCGCCTGGCTGCAAAGGCGGTTATTTTAGCCCGGCCAGTCCTCCGGAAACCGCCGTGACCCCCCACTCTGCTCCCCGTTCCGGCCAGCCATGGCTGCTGCCGCTGGCGGCGCTAGTCATTGGCATCCTGGGCATCACTGCGGTCTGGCTGGCGCTTTCCTGGACTCTGCACAGCACTGCCGGCTGGCTGGCGCCCGTGGCGGCGCTGGACATGGTGCTGATGCTGCGGCTGTCCGGCGCGCCCCCGGGCTGGCGCCGCGCCTTGCTGGCGCTTCTGGGCACGGCCACCGCCATCGCCCTGAGCTACTGGATGATCGCCGCCACCCAGATGGGGCAATTGCTGGCCCTGAGCCCACTGGAATCGGCCCAACGTCTCGGTCCGGTTCTGGCGGGGGAACTCCTGCACCACGCCACCAGCGCCTGGGACGTGGCGTGGGCCGGGCTGGCTCTGGTTCTGGCGGCGTGGCTGGGGCGGTGACGGGAGGCGGGCTCAGTGCCCGCCATCCACCGCCTTCAGTTCAGCCACCAACTGGCTCACCGCCGAAGCGGCGTCGCCGTAGAGCATCCGGGTGTTGTCGGCGTAGAACAGCGCATTCTCGATGCCTGCGAAGCCGGTGCCTTTGCCGCGCTTGATCACCACCGTATTCTTTGACGCCACCACGTCCAGGATCGGCATGCCGAAGATCGGCGAGGCCGGATCGGTCTTGGCGACCGGATTCACCACGTCGTTGGCGCCAATCACCAGCGAAACGTCAGTGCTGGGAAACTCGGGGTTGATGTCGTCCATGTCGGCGATGAGGTCGTAGGGCACGCCCGCTTCGGCCAGCAGCACGTTCATGTGCCCGGGCATGCGGCCCGCCACCGGATGGATGGCGAAGCGCACCTTCACTCCGCGCTTCATCAGCACCTGGGTCAGCTCCCAGACCTTGTGCTGGGCCTGGGCCACGGCCAGGCCGTAGCCAGGCACGATCACCACGCGCTCGGCGTAGGCCATCATCGCGGCGACGTCGCCGGCCTCGATGGGCCGCTGGGCGCCGGCGATTTCCTTCGCCTCACCGGTGGCGCCAAAGCTGCCGAACAGCACGCTGGTGATCGAGCGGTTCATCGCCTTGGCCATGAGCTGGGTCAGCATGGTGCCGGCCGCGCCCACCACCATACCGGCGATGATCAACGCCTCGTTTTGCAGCACATAGCCCTCGAACGCCACGGCCAAGCCAGTCAGCGCGTTGTAGAGCGAAATGACCACCGGCATGTCGGCGCCGCCAATTGGCAGGGTCATCAAGACGCCCACCGCCAACGCGGCGACGAAGAAGCCGATGATCACCGGCTGCTTCAGGCCGTAAATCGTGAGTAGGCCCAGGCCGATGGCCAGCAGGAACACCAGCGCGTTGAAAGCCTGCTGTCCCTTGAAAGTAAAGCGCCTGTCCATTCGACCATCGAGCTTGGCCCAGGCGATGATCGAGCCGGTGAGCGAAATGGAACCAATCAGCGCGCCCACCACCGCCAGCACCAGCACGGTCTGCGAAGGCGCTTCGCCGGCCGCTGAGAAGCGCAGCAGCTCCACCGCGCCAATTGCGGCAGCCGAACCGCCGCCCAAGCCGTTGTAAAGCGCCACCATCTGCGGCATGTCGGTCATGGCCACGCGCTTGCCCGACACCCAGGCCACCGCCGTGCCCAGCAGCAATGCCAGCGCAATCAGCGGCAGGTTGTGCAGGCCCGGCGTGGCGAACGTGGCCACCGTAGCCACCACCATGCCCACGCCTGCCCACTGGATGCCGCTGCGCGCGGTCACCGGCGAGGCCATGCGCTTGATGCCCAGGATGAAAAGCATCGCCGCCACGAAGTAGCTGGCCTTCACCAGCAGCATCAGCCAGCCGCTCATGCGCCGGCTCCCGGCTTCTTGGACGACTTGAACATCTCCAGCATGCGCTCGGTGACCACGTAGCCACCTGCGGCGTTTCCTGCACCCATCAGCACGGCGAGGAAGCCAATTACCTTGCCCGTGGTGGTGTCGGCGTGTCCCAGCACCACCATGGCGCCGACCAGCACGATGCCGTGCACGAAGTTCGAGCCCGACATCAGGGGGGTATGCAGGATCACCGGCACGCGGCCGATGATCTCGTAGCCGGTGAAGGCCGCCAGCACGAATATGTAGAGCGCGACGAAGCCGTCCATGTTTCCTCCCCGCGCAGATGCGCAACTGCCTGCATCATAACCGCTGGCTTAATGGCGGCTAGGGGTGGGTCAACGCTGGCCCCGATGCCGGCGTTCTGGGCATTGCGACCCCAACCAAGGAAACAGCCATGAAGTACCGTAAGTCCGCCGCGCTTGCCCTTGCCGCCCTCGCTCTACTGGGCTCCGCCAACCTTGCCTTCGCCGACCGCGGTGACGCGGTGGAGAACCGCCTCGACCGCCGCGGTGACCGCGTGGAGAACCGCCTGGACCTGCAGGGCGATCGGGTGGACCAGCGGCTCGATCGCCGCGCCGACACCGCCGCCGCCAACGGCCACCCGGCCCGCGCCGAACGCCTGGACACGCGCGGCGACCACGTGGACTACCGCCTGGACCGGCGCGGTGAGCGGATCGACCAGCGCCTGGACCGACGCGGCGCGCGCTACGGGCGCCGGCACTGAGCCCGTCAACCCGGCGCGCGGCTCTGCGTTATAAATGGCCATGGATGGCCTAGCCCGCAGCCCGTGATGCCTTTCGACGCTGCCCCCGCCGCGCCGCCGACCCGCCTGGACGATTTCCTGGCCCAGGTGGAGCGGCGCGCGCTGCGCATGGCCGAACTGGCGCTGGGCCACCGCGAGGACGCCATGGACGCGGTGCAGGACGCGATGATCAAGCTGGTGGCCTATCGCGACCGCCCTGCCAGTGAATGGACGCCGCTGTTCTGGAGCATCCTGCGCTCGCAGGTCACCGACCGGCATCGCCGGAACGGCGTGCGGCGGCGCTTTCTTTCCGTGCTGGGACGCAGCGACGAGCCGGCGGAAGACCCGCTGGAGATGCTGCCCGATCCCAGTGAGGATCCAGCCCAACGCCACGCCGATGCCCAGGCTTGGGCGGCGCTGGGCCGGGCGCTGCGCGGCCTGCCCCGCCGCCAGCGCGAGGCTTACCTGCTGCGCGAACTGCAGGGCCTGGACGTCGCGCAAACCGCCGCTGCCATGGGCTGTTCCGAAGGTTCCGTCAAAACGCATTTGTTCCGGGCCATGAGCGCCCTTCGCATCCAACTGGAGGACTGGCGATGACCAGCCACGACCCCATCACGCCTCGCGCGCGCCAGCTTTTCGATGCTGCCGTGGATCGCCTTGACGCACATTCGGCACAAAGCCTGCGCCGCGCTCGCCGTCTGGCGCTCGAAGCTCCGGCAAAGCCTGCGCGCGCCCCGTTTGCCCTGGTGTCGACCGGCGCGTTTGCCGCTGCCGTACTCGCGCTGGGCTTGGCCTGGTGGCTGCCAACGCGCCCGGCTGCGCCCACCGAAGCGGTGCCGGTGGCAAGCGCGCTCGAGCTCGATGCCATGCTGACCGCCGAGGATGCGGCGCTCTACGCCTGGCTCGGCGACGCCCCCGTGGCGACCGAAGATGCGGAGCGCGGGCTGTGATCAGGCGCGGCTTGGCCACCGCGCTGGCACTGGGTCTTGCGGCCTTGCCAATGGTCGCGTCTGCCACGGGGCCGCGTCCGGCCCCTGCCGCCGCCAACGAGGAGATCGCGCCGGTGCCGGCGGGGGTCACGGTTCCCGCTTGGAGCGAGCTCACTCCGGCTCAGCGCGAAAAGCTGGCGCCCTTGCAGGCCCGTTGGGACTCCATGCCCGCCTCGCGCCGCGTGAATGCACTCGAACGCATGGAGCGCCAGGCGCGCTGGGAATCGCTGAGCCCCGAGCAGCGCGACGCCCTGCGCCGCGGCGCTCAAAACTACCGGGAAATGCCGCCGGAACTGCGCCAGCAGATGCGCGCCAGCATGGCCGCCACCCGGGCGCTGCCGGACGCCGAGCGCAAGGAACTGTTTCGTCTGTGGCGCAGCCTCGACCCGGCGCAGCGACGCACCTGGCTGGAGGCCGGCGGCCCAGGCGTCTCGCCGCCGCCAGCGGCCGCGCCGCCCGCGCGCTGAGTCCGCGCTTCAGGCCTTGCGCTCACCTGCGTGGGCCAGGCAAGTCTTGGCAATCAGCTCGTCATTCCAATCCAGCGTCAGTTGCCCGTCCTTGAGCGAGAGCGCCAGGAAGTTGAAGACGTTCCGCGCATACATCTCGCTGGCGTGCATTGCGCCCAGGCTGGCCAGGTTGAGCGGGCCGGCCACCGTTACGCCGTTGCTCTCGTAGGTTTCGCCTGGGCGGGTGAGCTCGCAGTTGCCGCCGGTCTCGGCCGCCAGATCCACGATCACGCTGCCGGGCTTCATGCCTGCCACCATGGCGGCCGTGATGATCTTGGGCGCCGGCCGGCCGGGTACGGCGGCCGTGGTGACTATGACATCGACGCTCTTGAGGTGTTCGCCGAGGCGCTTCTGCTGCTCGGCGCGCTCGTCGGCGGTGAGCTCGCGGGCATAGCCGCCCTCGCCCGCCGCGCTCACGCCCAGGTCCAGGAATTTGCCGCCCAGGGACTCAATCTGCTCGCGGGTTTCGGGCCGCACGTCGAAGCCCTCCACCTGCGCCCCAAGACGGCGCGCGGTGGCGATGGCCTGCAGGCCGGCAACGCCGGCGCCAACAATCAGCACCTTGGACGGCCGAATGGTCCCGGCCGCGGTGGTGAGCATGGGGAAATAGCGCGGCGCCAGCTGGGCGGCGATCAGTACGGCCTTGTAGCCGGCCATGCCGGCCTGCGAGGACAGTACGTCCATGGCCTGGGCGCGGGTGGTGCGTGGCAGTCGTTCCAGCGAAAAAGCGCTGATCCCAGCCGCCACCATCGCGTCAACCCGTCCGGCATCGGCATGCGGGGCCAGCAGCCCTACGATCACTGCGCCCTGCTTGAGCTTGCCCAGGCGGCTGTTTGCCGGCGGCTGCACGCAGACCAGCACGTCGGCCTGTGCCAGCGCCGCATCGCCGTCATCGGTGAACTCGGCGTTGGCATAGCCGGCATCAGTAAAGTGCGCCGAAAGGCCGGCGCCACGCTCCACCAAGATTCGGGCACCCAGGGCGCCAAGTTTCTTTGCGGTCTCGGGCGTCAGGGCCACGCGCCGCTCGCCGGGCGCCGTTTCACGGACGAAAACAATGCTCACCGCCATGCGCGCCACTCCGGATAACCCATGGCGGTGATGCTACCGGAAGCGCCGCCGTGGCGGCAGGCCCTCAGGCCTGGTCGGTCTTGAGCTTGTCCATGACCCGGTGCAGCACCTGGTCGAAGACGTTTTCCTGCTCGCGGACCAGCAGGTTTCCTTCCTGCTTCATGGCCGCAAGTTCCTCCACCGAAGCCACCAGCACGCGCACGCCGCGGCGGTTGACGAACATCAGCCGGGACGAAATGGGGCTGACCCAGGACAACTTGACGGGATGGTGCTTGCCGTCTTCGCCGGCGATATGGATCCAGGTGCCGATCTTGAGCGCGCGCATCAGCTCGACGTCGCCGTCGCTGACCTTCAGGTTGTCGGTGCCGCCGACCACTTCCAGGCGTGGCTTGAGATCGGCTGCCACCGAGCCGGGCCGTTTCTCCGGCATTGCCAGCACCACGTCGGGCGCCGGCGCCGCCACGGGCGGCGGCACGTGGCCCTTGGCCATCGAGTCCAGGCTCTCCACCAAGCCGCGCATCAGGTCATGCGCCGCTTCGCCGGTGATGCCGGAGCTGGCCAGCACTGCTTCGATCGGTTCACGCAGCGCGTGCATCGCCGGCGCCGCCGGCTTCATGGCCTGGCCATCACGCGGCAGCAGGGACAGCAGGCTGTCGGCCACCGACAGCGCCGACTGCCAGGATCCGCTATCCGGGCCCTCGCGCAGCGCGATCATGGACAAATGGTGGGTCCAGCGGTGGTTGAGGAAGTCTTCCATCGCCGGGGTTGGCTGCAGCGAGGCGGTACGCTGGTCCAACTCCTTGGAAGCCAGGTCGCGCGCCTGCTCCAGGCGCTCCTGGCCACGCTGGGCTTCGGCGGCGCGGCGCTCGGCCAGCTCCACGCGGCGGCGATGCTGGTCCAGGAACGAGCGCAGCTCCTGCTCCAGGGTTTCGAAAATGGCGATGTCTTCGTTGAACTCGGCGATCAGGCGATCCACCGTGCTCTCGGCCTTCTGCAGCAGCTCGCGCTCCTGCGGGCCCTCGCCGCGATTGCCTTCGCAGGCCTCGGCCAGCGAGTTGAGCAGGCGGCGCGCCGGGTGGGTCTTGTAGAGGAACAGACGGCGATCCATCACGGCCGCTTTCACGAACGGAACCACCAGGCGGGAGATCAGCGTGCGCGAGGTCTGCTCGAAGTCACGCTCGTCGAACATCACGTCGAAGAGCATGCCCACCAGGTCCACCGCGTCTTCGTCGTCCGGGCTGATGCTGACCTTGTCCGGCGGCAGGCCGATGCGGCTGGCGCTCTGCAGCAGTTCGTTCTTGAGCAGCACCGCCAGCGAAGCCTCCGGATGGCGGATGGCCTCGGACACCGACTCGGGCACGTTGGCCTGCATCAGCGACAGCACCGACATCATTTCCGGCGAAGCCATCGGGCGCAGTTCCGGCGTGGCATTCCGGCTCGATCCCGGCATGGCGTTGCCGGATGGCTGCGGGCGCAGGTTGTGCAGCAGCTGGCAGAGCGCGTCGTAAACCGCCCGGTCTTCGGGATTTGCGCTAGCGGCGGCCTGGGCACCACTGGGGTAGGCGCCAGCGGCAAACGTCGCGGTGCCGTAATCCGAGGCGGCGCCCGCATAGCCATCGGGCGACATCGGTGCCGGCGTGTCCTGACGCGCGGCCGGGCGCGCGGGAGCCTTGGCCGCTTGGGCTGGATGCAGCCCGGCAGTGGCCAAGCGGGCATTGAGGTCGGCCAGCAGATCGCGCAGGTCGTGGATCAGTTCGCGCTCGTAGTACTTGAAAAGCACCATGCGCACGTCCGGGGGCACATCCACGCCGCGGTGTGCGATCGCGATGGCACCGGCAAGGCTGATGGCGCTAAGCGGATTGAGCTCTGGGTCCAACTGGGCCACGCCATAGAGCCGCGCCATCCGTCCCGCCAGTTCGTCCAGGCCCGCGCCGTGGATGCGCATCACCGCTTCGGCGGTGAGGTTGGTGGCGAGGTGCTGCTCCAACTCGTCTACTTCAATGAGGGTCAGCTCGGAGTTGGCGACCTCCTCGCGGACGGCAGCGGGCTGTCCGCGGCGCTCCAGTTTTTCGAAGCCTTGCTCGATTGTCTCGCGGAAACCGCGCTCGATGGGCGCGCGCGAGGAGCGCAGGGCGCGCATGGCGTGCAGGTAGGGCGAGCCATCCGGCGCACCGTCCTTCTTGGCCAGGTCGAACAGCCAGTCGTCGGCACGCGCGAACACCCGGGCCAGCACCGTCTGCAGGTGCTCGGTGCTCCGGCGGCGCAGCGCGTTCACCAAGTCCCGGCCAGGGGTACCTGTAACTTGGCCTTGGTACGGGGGGCGGATTTCGCTCATGTGTCTCTGCACGTCCGGGGGGACTACGCGCGGCAGCCGCTAGTGTGGAATATTTCGCGGCGTCTGATCTGTGATTGCGCTCCCAAAATGCGCGGGCGGAGGTTCTGGTGGGGTGAATGGTAATCTGGACGCATGGACTCCCTCGCCCACCTGCGCCAGCGCCGCTCGGTTCCGTCCCGCCTGCTGGGTGAGCCCGGGCCCAGCCCGGACCAAGTGCTGGCGATGCTGGCACAGGCCGTGCGCGTGCCCGACCACGGCAAGCTGGCGCCTTGGCGCTTCCTGCGCATCCAAGGCCAGGCACGCCACGCGCTGGGCGAGCTCCTGGTGGCGCGCAGCCTGGAGCGCGACCCGGCCGCGCCCGCGGCCGCGGTGGAGAAGGATCGCCTGCGCTTCAGCCATGCGCCGCTGGTGCTGGCGGTGATAGGCCGGCTCACGGCTGGCCACAAAGTGCCCGAGCAGGAGCAGGTCCTGTCCGGGGGCGCGGTCTGTTTCGCGCTGCTGCAGGCCGCGCAGGCGCTGGGCTTCGGCGCCCAGTGGCTCACCGGCTGGGCGGCCTATGACCCGGTGGTCCGTGCGCGACTCGGGTTGGTTGACGCCGAAACCGTGCTGGGCTTCATCCATATCGGCACCGCGACCGAGCCCGCTCCCGAGCGGCAGCGCCCGGACCCGGCCAGCCTGCTTTCCGACTGGGCGCCATGACGGGCCCGGTCTACCTGGTGGACGCCAGCCTTTATGTGTTCCGGGCCTGGCACTCGATGCCGCCGGAGTTCGAAGACCGCGAGGGCTGGCCGGTGAACGCCGTGCACGGCTTCGCGCGCTTCGTGCTTGACCTGCTCGAACGCAACCAACCCCGCCGCATCGCCATCGCCTTCGACGAGTCGCTGGATTCGAACTTCCGCAACGATATCTACCCGGCCTACAAAGCCAACCGCGACGCGGCGCCCGAGGAACTCAAGCGCCAGTTCGCGCACTGCCAGCGGCTGTGCCGCGCGCTGGGCCTGGTGGTGCTGGCGCACGGCCGCTACGAGGCCGACGACCTGATCGGGGCGGCGCTGGGGCAGGTGCGCCGCGCTGGACACGCCGGCCTGATCGTTTCCGCCGACAAGGACCTGGCGCAACTGCTGGACGCCGACGACGAACAGTGGGACTACGCGCGC
>JANNQY010000190.1:0-2306 GCA_031400995.1 Lysobacteraceae bacterium | reverse complement strand
CCCAGCAGGTTGCCTTCGCCGTTATCTCCACCACGGTGGTCCTGGCCGCGGTTTTCCTGCCGCTGGGCTTCATGGAGGGCGACTCGGGGCGATTGTTCCGGGAGCTGTCGGTGGCCATGGCGGCGGCGGTGCTGATCTCGGCTTTCGTGGCGCTCACGCTCACGCCGATGATGTGCTCGAAGATGATCCGGCCGCACATGACGCCGCGCGGCATTCATGCCTGGATCCAGCCGCGACTGACGTCCCTGGGCCAAGGCTACGGGCGCCTCCTCAAGCGCACCGTGGGCAAACCAATCTACTTCGGGGCCGCGCTGCTTGCCAGCTTCGTGCTCTCCTTCCTGCTCCTGCGCCACGTTCCGAGCGAGCTGGCGCCGCCCGAAGACCGGGGTTCGTTCTTCGTGAGCATCGTCGGCCCGGAGGGTGCCGGCTATGACTACACGGTCGAACAGATGAAGCAGGCCGAAGCAATCATGTTCAAGTACACGGGCGAGGGGCAGGGCATCGACCGCGTCAACACCCGCGTGCCCGGAGGGTTCGGGCCAGGTGGCGATATGCACACCGGCACCGTGATCACCCTGCTGAAGCCCTGGACCGAGCGCGACCAGACCACCGCCGAGCTGGTGGAGCTCGTTCGTGCGGACTTGGCTGTGCTGCCGGGCGTGCGGGCCAGCCCGCAGGTGCGCAGTGGCCTGGTGCGCAGCCGTGGCCAGCCCCTGCAGGTGGTCTTGGGCGGACCGGACTACGCCGAGCTGGCGCAGTGGCGCGACCGTTTGCTGGCCCGCATGGAGGAGAACCCGCGCATTTTCGGCGCCGACTCCGACTACAAGGAAACCCGTCCGCAGCTGCGCGTACAGATCGACCGCGAGCGCGCCGCCGACTTGGGCGTATCGGTGCAGGAGATCGGCCGCACGCTCGAAACCATGATGGGTTCGCGTCGCGTCACCACCTTCGTGGAGGACGGCGAGGAGTACGACGTCATCCTGCAGGCGCAGCCCGAGGACCGCGGCTCGCCGTCGGACCTTCAAAACCTTTATGTGCGCTCCGCGGCCAGCGGGCAACTGGTGCCGCTCTCGAGCCTGGTCACGCTCAGCGAACTGGCCGAGCCCGGCCAGTTCAATCGCTTCAACCGGCTGCGCGCCATCACCATCTCGGCTGGCCTGGCCCCGGGCTACACGCTTGGCGAGGCGCTGGCGTGGGTGCGCGAGGTGGCGGACGAGGAGCTGCCCGAGCGCGCGCAGATCGACTACAAGGGCGAGTCACGCAGCTATCAGCAGGCCGGCGGCGCCGTGCTGATGACGTTTGCCATGGCGCTGCTGATCGTCTACCTGGTACTGGCGGCGCAGTTCGAGAGCTTCCTGCATCCGTTGGTGATCATGCTCACCGTGCCGTTCGCCGTGCTGGGTGCCCTGATCGGGCTGTGGCTCTACGGCAGCTCGCTCAATCTTTTCAGCCAGATCGGAATCGTGATGCTGGTTGGGCTGGCCGCCAAGAACGGCATCCTGATCGTCGAGTTCGCCAACCAGCTGCGCGACGAAGGCCGCGACGTGGTCGACGCTGCGGTGGAAGCGGCGGTGGTCCGCATGCGGCCGATCCTGATGACGTCCATCGCCACCATCGTTGGCGCGATGCCGCTGATCCTGGCCGGTGGCCCGGGTTCGGGTAGCCGCGCCACCATCGGCGTCGTGATCGTCGCGGGCGTGTCGTTTTCCACGCTACTCTCGCTGTTCGTGGTGCCGGCCTTCTACGCCCTGCTGGCGCCCTACACGCGCTCGCCGGGCGCCCTGGCCCGCAAGCTCGAGGCTTTGGCGCGCGAGACCCCACCGGTGGATGGGCATGCCTGATCGCGGGGTTCCCGGTCCGGCGGTCGGCTAGACTGCAGCCCAGGCCGGCATCCCGGCCGTGGAAGCAGCCCATGACCGACCCCCAAACCCCGCGCGGCGACTCTCCCTATCGCGGCCCCAGCGGCAAGCGGCCCGACAAGCGAGAGCGCGAACGCCTGCGGGAATCGCGGCCGCCGGAAGAAGCGCCGCCGCGCCGCGCGCCGCCGCCGCGCGAGCCCAGCGATGCCGACCTGCCGCGCCCGCCGCGCGAGCAGCGCATCCATGGCCTGAATGCCTGCCTGGCCCTGTTCGCCAAGCGGCCGCAGGACATTCGCAAGGTCTGGCTGCTGCAGGCGCGCATCCCCAAGCTCAAGGCGGTGATCGAGCACTGCGTCCAGCACCGCGTGGGCTACACCGTGGTGGAAGACGAGGACCTGCAGAAGCTGTCGGCCAGCAGCCATCACGAGGGCGTCGTGTTCGGCGCCG
>JANNQY010000189.1:0-7608 GCA_031400995.1 Lysobacteraceae bacterium | reverse complement strand
CCGTTGGCGATCGCGAATGACGTCGACCCCAAATCCGTCGCCGTGCTCGCCTTCGCCAACATGAGCGCGGACCCGGACAACGAGTACTTCTCCGACGGCGTGGCCGAGGAGATCCTCAACGCGCTGGCCAAGATCGACGATCTGAAAGTGGCCGGCCGCACCTCGTCGTTCTACTTCAAGGGCCGCAACGAAACCCTCGCCGCCATCGGCAGCACGCTCGGCGTGGCGCACGTTCTGGAAGGCTCGGTGCGCAAGCAGGGCGATCGCTTGCGAATCAGCGCCAAGCTGCTTCGCGTCAGTGATGGCGTGGAGATGTGGGCCGACACCTTCGACGGCACCGACGCCGACATCTTCGCGCTGCAGGAGCAGATCGCGCAGCAGGTCACCGGCCAGCTGAAGGTGGCGCTGAATGCAGGCCAGTTGGAGCGCCTGATCGATTCGGGCACCGCCAATCCCGAGGCCTTTGCGCTGTACCTGAGGGCCACCGATGTCTTCAATCGGCGCGCCGCTCCGGAGTTCGAGAGCGCCATTGGGCAACTCAAGCAAGCGGTCGTGCTTGATCCGAACTTCGCCCGCGCCTACTCGCGGATGGCCGCGCTGCACGCATTGAAGCCGGAGTATCTCGGCAGCGACCTCGACGAATCGATGGAAACCGCTCAAAACATGGGCCAGCGCGCGCTTGAGCTGAAGCCGGGGTTCGCCGAACCGCATGGGGTGCTGGGCTATGTCGCGCACCTGCAGAAAGACTATGGGGCGGCCCGCACCGAGTTCGAACAGGCGCTGGCACTCGACCCCCGCGATCCACTCAGCAACTTCTGGTTTGCCGCCACGCTGTCGGCGAGCGGATATCTCGCAGCCTACGGCGAGCAACTCGACCGCACCCTCGCCATCGACCCGCTCCTGCCCAATGCGCTGCACCATCGCGGACGCCTGATGGAGTGGATGGGCGATCTCGACGGTGCACGCCGACTGCTGGAACGCGCGCGCTCGGTGGGTGCGCAAAACGTGCAATTGACCCTTGGACAAGTCAGCCAGCGGCAAGGGCGCACCGACGAGGCGCGCGCCGAGATCTCCACCGGCATCCAGTTCTTCAGCCCCGGCCTGCCGCAAGACACCGGCGCAATCCTTGCGGACGGCATCCTCGGCGACGCGACCGCCCGAGCCACGGCGCTGGCCCGGATGCATGAGATTGTGGATGCCCGTCCGACGGTCGTTCCGGGCATCGTGCCGTGGGCACTGATCACGCTGGGCGAGTCTGAAGAGGGTCTGCGCGTGGTTGCTGACTTCCCCACCTCGTCGAATATCTGGCATGCCGCGCTGTGGAGCCCGCGCGGAAAGGCCGCCCGCTCCAGCCCCGCCTTTCCCGAGTTCGCCCGCAAGGTCGGCCTTGCCGCGGTCTGGGACCAGTACGGCCCGCCGGATTCGTGCAAGAAGGATGCGGACGGGGGTTACCGCTGTGAATAGGACGAAGCCGCTGGCGCGCGCCTTGGGGTTCGGCGATGGAAGGGTCGCCCCGGCCAGACCTTGCACATACAAATGTGCGCACGTATTATGTGCCAAAGAGTGATGCTTTGGGAGCGACCATGAACTTGACCCTATCCGTAGACGACAAAGCCACCGAGCGCGCACGCGCAGCAGCCCAGGCGATGGGCACGAGCCTGAACCAGTTCCTGCGCGATCAGATCGAGCGCCTTGCCGGCATGCAGCAGCGTATGACCGAGCACGACGCTTTCGAGGCGCGCTGCCTGCAGAACGGCGTCCGCCTCGAGGGCTGGAAATTCAACCGCGATGAAGCCAACCAGCGTGGCTAGCTTCATCGATACCAATGTCTTGGTGTACGCCGAAGCGGGCGACAACCCGAGCCGACAGGCCCGAGCGCTGCAATTGCTGCGTGAGCTCAAGCGCACCGGCGAAGGCGTGATCTCGACCCAGGTGCTGCAGGAGTACTGCAACGTGGCGCTTCGCAAGCTGAGCTTGGACAGCGGCTACGTGCGGATGCAGCTCAAGGCGCACGAGCAGTTTGAAGTGGTCCAAGTCACGCCCACCTTGATCCACGGCGCGCTAGACCTGCAGCAAACCCGCAGTCTCTCGTTCTATGACGCCTTGATCGTCTGGTCGGCCAAGACCAGTGGCTGCGCGACGCTGTATACGGAAGATCTGAACACCGGCGAAGTGATTCACGGCGTCACTCTGGTGAATCCATTTTCCGGATGAAAATCCTCGCCGAACTGCGCCGCCGCAACGTCATCCGCATGGCCGGGCTTTACCTGGTGGGCGCGTGGCTGCTGGTGCAGGTCATCGGCACGGTTTCGCCAATGCTCGACACCCCGGCGTGGGTGGGGCGCACTGTGCTGGCGCTGCTCGCGATCGGCTTCATCCCGGCGCTGGTGTTCTCGTGGGTTTTCGAGGTAACGCCGGGCGGGCTGAAGCGTGATGGCGAGTTCTCGGAAGCGGAGTTTGCCGCCCCGCCAACCGCGCGGCGCATGGATCGCCTGATCATCGTCGTGCTGGTGGCAGCGCTGTGCTACTTCGCGGTCGACAAGTTCTTGCTCGCGCCAAGTCGCGACGCGTCCACCGATCCCATCGCAAGCGCCGTGCTGGAAACGCCAGCAGCATCGGCGATTGCCGCGGTGCCGGCCGGCTCACCAGCCGCAAGCCCCATCGACCCGAAATCCATCGCCGTACTGGCCTTCGCAGATCTCAGCCAGGCCAAGGACCAGGAGTACTTTTCCGACGGCATCGCCGAGGAAATCCTCAATGCGCTGTCGAAGATCGACGATCTGAAAGTCGCCGGCCGCACCTCGTCGTTCTACTTCAAAGGCCGCAACGAGCCGATTGCCGTGATCGGCAGCACGCTGGGCGTGGCGCACGTGTTGGAAGGCTCGGTTCGCAAGCAGGGCGATCGGCTGCGCATCAGCGCGAAGCTGCTGCGCGTCAGCGATGGCGTCGAAATGTGGGCCGACACCTTCGACGGCACGGACGCCGACATCTTCGCGCTGCAGGAGCAGATCGCCCAGCAGGTGACGAGCCAGCTTCAAGTTGCACTGGATGGCGGCCAGCAGGGCCGGCTGGTCGATGTCGGCACCAGCGACCCGGACGCCTACGCGCTGTACCTGCGGGCCACGGAGGTCTTCAACAAGCGCGATGTCCCGCGCTTCGAGGCGGCGATCGCATCGGTGCAACAGGCGATCACCATGGATCCGGCCTTCGCCCGCGCCCACTCGCGGTTGGCCACGCTGTACTACGTGTCGGCCACCACCGCCGCGCCCGAGCGCCATAACGCGCTGATTGTGGAGGCCAACGCCTCTGCCGAGCAGGCGCTGCGCCTGGACCCGAAGCTCGCCGAGCCGCACGCGCTGCTCGGCGTGATCCATCAGGGCTATCGTCGGTATGGCCCTGCGCGGGCCGCGATAGAGCGCGCGCTGGAGCTCGATCCGGCGGACCCGGCCGCGAATCTCTGGCAATCGACCACACGTTGCGTGACCGGCCACATCGCACCCTGCGAGCAGGCATTGGACCGGACCCTGCAGATCGATCCGCTGCTTCCCAATGCGCTGAGCTGGCGCTCCAGGCTGCTGGTGTCTGCGGGCGACCTGCCGGCGGCGCAGCGCATGAACGAGCGAGCGCGCGATGTGGGCTTGCGCTGGCCCGGCATGACGCTGTCGTGGATCGCGCTCAAGCGCGGTGACCTGGCGGAAGCCCGCAAGCAGATCCTGGACGCCAACACGTCCTTCGCCGCGGGCCTTGCGCCCGAAGCGGCGGCGGCATTCGCGGCGGCGAGCGTGGGCGATGCCGAGGGAATCGCGCAGTCGGTGCGGATCATCGACGACTATCTGGCCGCTGGGCCATCGCGAATCAACGCACTGGTGCCCTTGACGCTGGTCCGCATGGGCGAAGTCGAGCGCGGATTGGAACTGTTTTCCACTCGCGCGACTTCGAACGACTCACTGTTCCTTGGCGACGTGCTGGGCACCCGCCTTTATCCGCAGGTCTGGGCCTCGACTGCCTTTCCAGAGTTCCTGCGCAAGACCAACATCGCCGCGTACTGGGACGAGTTCGGCCCGCCCGAGCACTGCGCGAAGCTCGAAAACGGGGACTACCGCTGTGAGTGACGACATCGCCGAAACCGAAGAACCCCGCCGCACCCGCCTGCTGCGCGTGGCCGAGCACGTCCGCACGCAGAACTGGACCGCCATCGGCATTGATTTCCTGATCGTGGTGCTCGGCGTTTTCGTCGGTATCCAGGTGTCGAACTGGAACGCCGAGCGCACCGAGCGCCAGCGTGGTGCGGAGTTCACCGAGCGGCTGCGCGCGGACCTGCGCGGCGAACACTGGGTGTATCAGTTCATGATCGCTTACTACAGCGACGTGCGGGATGCGGCCAACCTGGCGGTGGCGGCGCTGGAGGGCGACGCGCAGCTGCCCAACCACGACCTGCTGGTGGCGGCCTACCGCGCCACCCAGTACCGCGAAGGCGCGCGCCGCCGGGACACCTACGACGAGCTGGTCTCCACCGGAAGCCTGGGCCTCATCGCCGACCAGGCGCTGCTGGCGCGGGCTGCGGCCATTTACCGGCTGCGCACCATCGAGAACGTGGTGGGCGAGAGTATGGAGCAGAGCTTCCGCAGGGAGTTCCGCCGGAGCATTCCCAACGCCGTGCAGCGTGAGTTGGCCAGGAGCTGCGGGGATCGACGGATCCGGCCGGGGCAATACGAAGGCATGGACACCGTTATCGATTACCCCTGCACGCTTGAACTGAGCCCTGCCCAGATTGACGAGGCCGCGCAGGCACTGCGCTCGGATCCGAACCTGCTGCGCGCCCTGCGCCTGCGCATTGCCGACCTGGATACTCGGTTGGGTGACTTCACCGTCAACAACCGCGAGTTGTTCGAAGGCCTGACGGAAGAACTGGGCGCCACGCCATGAGCACGAACTTCCTGAGCGAACTCAAGCGCCGCAACGTCATCCGCATGGCCGGCCTGTACCTGGTGGGTGCCTGGCTGCTGGTGCAGGTGGCCGAAACCGTGCTGCCGGTGTTCGACGTGCCGGCCTGGGTGCTGCGCGGGGTGATCATCGCGCTGGCGCTGGGGTTCGTGCCGGCGGTGGTGGCGGCGTGGGTGTTCGAACTCACGCCCGAGGGCCTGCGGCGCGAGAACGCGGCCGACGGCAGCCCCGCGCCGATGGACCGGACCGCGCGCCGCTTGGACATCGTGGTGATCGTGCTGCTGCTGGCGGTGGCGGGCGTGACGGTTATCGGCAGGATGGGGCAGGGTGAAGCGCCTGCGGCAGTAGCTGCGCCGGCGGCCACACCCGCCGAAGCGCCTGCCCTTAAACCAGACGACCAATCCATCGCCGTACTCGCCTTCGCCGACCTCAGCCCCGGCCAGGACCAGGAGTATTTCTCCGACGGCATCGCCGAGGAAATCCTCAACTCCCTGGCCAAGGTGCCGGGCTTGCGCGTGGCCGGCCGCACCTCGGCGTTCCACTACAAGGGCCGCGACGAAGACCTGCGCGAGATCGGCACGGCGCTGGGCGTGGCGCACATCCTGGAGGGCTCGGTTCGCAAGCAGGGCGAGAGCGTGCGCATCACCGCCCAGTTGATCCGAAGCGACGACGGCTTCCACGTGTGGTCGGAAACCTACGACGGCGAAATGAGCGACGTGTTCGCGCTGCAGGAGCGCATCGCCCAGGCCATCACCGGCGAGCTCAAGGTGGTGCTGTCGGGGCAGCAGGCCAAGCAGCTGGTGAACGCCGGCACCGCCAATGCCGATGCCTATGCCAAGTACCTGCAGGCCACGGCCATCTTCAACCGGCGCGAGAGCGAGCGCTACCGCGAGGCGCAGGCTTTGCTGGAGGAGGCCATTGCGCTGGATCCGGAGTTTGCGCGGGCTTATGCACGGCTGGCGTCGGTGTTGGTGGTGTCCAGCAATGTGCGCCTGGAGGATTCGCAGGCACTGCTGGATGCCGGAATTGCCGCCGCGCAGCAAGCCATCGCCATCGATGCGAACCTGGGTGAACCACACGCCGCGATGGGGCGTGCGCTGGGCCAGCGCTGGAGCCACGCCGAGGCGTTGGCGGAGAACGAGAAGGCCGTGGCGCTGGACCCGGGCGACGTGAACTCGCAGTTCTGGCTCGCGGTGGGCCTGTTCAACACTGGCTACCGACGCCAGGGCATCGCGGCGCTGGACGTCACCCTGGCCCTGGACCCGATGCTGCCCAATCCCCTGTTCTGGCGCGGGCGCGAGTACGTGCTGGCCGGTGACATCGAAAACGGCATGCGCCTGCTCAAGCTGGCCGCCGAGGGCGGGCACCGCTTCGTTGGCATGGAGATGGGCCGCGTACTTGCCGCACGCGGCGATTTGGCGGGTGCGGAAGCCGCCACGATCGCGGGGCTAAAGTATTTCAGCGGCGCCTTCGGACCCGAGGCACCGGCCCTCTTCGCCAAGGCCATCCATGGCGACGCGGCGGCCCGGCATCAGTCGGTGGCGCTGCTGGAGGCATACGTGGCTACCCGCCCCGAGCTGATGCCGGGCGTGGTGCCTTACATCTTTCTGCGCTTGGGTGAGTACGAGCGCGCCTTCACGGTGGCGGCGATGGGCCCCACCGACAACGACAGCCTGCTGATGGGCGATATGCTGGGCCCACGCGCAGCGCCGGCGCGCGCCCTGCCTGCCTTCCAGGACTACCTGCGCCGCAGCGGCATCGCCGCGCTGTGGGATCAGCGCGGCGCGCCCGACCAGTGCCGAAAGCTCGACAGCGGCGACTATCAGTGCGATTGAGGCCACTCTGGCCGTGGCGCTGAGACACCAGCGTTATCCTGTTCACGCTTCCGGAGGATTGCCATGCGCCTTTCCCACCTTCTTCTTGCGCTCGCTGCCGTAATGTTTGCCAGTCCTGCACTGCGCGCCCAAGAGACGCCGGCGCCACTGTCGTATGCCGGCAAGACCGCGCTGGTCACCGGCTCCACCGACGGCCTGGGCCGCGAGCTGGCCTTGGCGCTGGCCGCCGACGGCGCCCACGTGATCGTGCACGGCCGCAACGCCGAGCGCGGCCAGGCCGTGGTGGACGAAATCACCAAGGCGGGGAAGGGCAGCGCGCGCTTCATCGCCGCCGATTTCGCATCGATGCAGGCCGTGCGCGACTTCGCCGATATGATCGCCCGCGACTATCCCAAGCTCGACCTGCTGGTGAACAACGCAGGCATCGCCTTCACTGACGAGCAACCGCGCCGCGAGAGCGCCGACGGCTACGAGCTGCAGTTCGCCGTGAATTACCTCGCCGGCTGGGTGCTGGTGAACAAGCTGCGGCCCAACCTCAAGGCCGCGGCGCCCTCGCGCATCATCAACGTCTCCTCGGGCAGCGCCGACGCCATCGACTTCAATGACGTGATGCTGGAGCAGCCCGGCGCCGCGGGCCGCGGCTACGGCCAGAGCAAGCTCGCCCAGGTGTCCATGACCTTTGAACTGGCGTCGGCCTTCGCCAAGGACGGCATCACCATGATCGCCCTGCACCCAGCCAGCTACATGGACACCACGATGGTGCGCGGGCTGGGCGTGACGCCGCGCACCACCGTGGCCGAAGGCCGCGACCACGTGATGAGCCTGATCC
>JANNQY010000188.1:0-6151 GCA_031400995.1 Lysobacteraceae bacterium | reverse complement strand
TGCGCAGCATGGCGACGCGCACGGCACTGTCGGCGGTCATCGGTTCGGACAGCCATTGGTCCACGGCTTGGCGTTCGGAGTCGGGCTGCGCGACGGCCGACCAGTCCAGGTCGGGCCCGCCGCGGGCGGCAAGCAGGGCGTTGATGCCGGCGTCGTCGGCGCGGGGCCGCGCCGAGGCGCAGCCGCCGAGCGCGAACACCACGGCCAGCGCCAGCCAGGCGCGTCGATAGTTCAAATGCATGGGTAACCCTCCAGGACGTTCCCGGCGGGCTGCCGGGAGCTCACGCGCCCGCGTAGCGGACGGCAGGATGCCTGCGGGCCAACGGCCCGCGGAAGGTCAAGCGATGGGGGGCCTGAGTTGCGGGTGTTCGGACGCGCCGGGTAAGTCAACCGGATGTTCCAGAACGCGCGGGCGTTCCTGCGGCACCCAGGCAAGGGCTGCTGCAAGCGCGAAAGCGAAAGGTGCGTGCTGCAGGCAGCTGCAGGCACAGCCGACGCCGTCGCAGCATTCCATGGGCACTGGATCCGGCTGCGGCTGCGTCGCCGCTGCGTCCTCGCCGTGGCAAGCGCCGTGCTGGCCCATGCCCGCCGCCGCTTGGGTCACGGCCGCTGGCTCCGCATGCACGGCAACCGCCGTGGCCGAGCCGCCCCACGACAATCCGCTGGCCACCAAAGCCAGCGCCGCCGCGACCAGGACACATTTACGCCAGCTACCCATGCGCAGAGTTTACACCCTGGCCATGACGCCTCAGTCAATCAGCCGGTGATACGGCGGCAGGCTGTCGAGCAGCGCGCGGCCGTAACGTTTCACCACCACGCGGCGGTCGAGCAGGACGATGCGGCCACGGTCCTCTTCGGTGCGGATCAATCGGCCCATGTACTGGGTCAACGTGCGCTGCGCCGCGGGCAGCGCCACTTCGAAGAACGGCGACCGGCCGCGCGATTCGTACCACTCGGCCTGGGTGGCCCCCACTGGGTCGGACGGCATGGCGAACGGCAGCTTGGTGATCACCACGGTGGTGGCCAGGTCGCCGGCCAGGTCCAGGCCCTCGCCGAATGAGGCCAGGCCGAACAGCGTGCTGCCCTGGCCTTCGCCGATCCTGCGCGCGTGCACGGCCAGCTGCTCCGTGCGCGGCCTGGCGCCCTGCACCAGCGTGCGCAGCGCCCGCGGCGGCGACAGCAGGGCCACCACCCGCTCCATCTGCTTCCACGACGTGAACAGCACCAGGTTTCCAGCATCCCAGTCGAGCTCGTTCTCGATCCAGGCGGCGACTTCGTCGGTGTGGCCGGCCGCGTCGTCGGGCAGCGTCTTCATCGCCGGCACCGAAAGCACGGCACTGCGTTCGAGATTGAAGGGACTGGGCAGGCTGGCCAGCTCCCACGCACCGGGGATGGCAGCTTCCTCGCAAAAGTGGCGAAAATCGCCGCCGGTGGCGAGGGTGGCCGACGTGATCACCACCGACTCCACGCGGCTCCAGACAAGGCTGTGCAGGATGCCTGCCGCCGACACCGGCGCGGCATGGCACAGCAGGCCGCGGTCCTTGGCTACAGTGAGCCAGCGCGCCATCGGCGCACTGCCGGTGGCGTCCTGCCTGGCCCAGCGCTGCCACAGCGCGGCCGCGTCCTGCAGCCGTTCCAGCAAGCGGCCCAGGTTGCGCACCAGCTTGTCGCTGGCGTCGGTCTTGCCACCGTCGTGCCTGGGCAGGGCCAACAGCAGCGCGTCGGTGAAACGGCTGAGCTTGCCGAACAGGCCGTCGAGCGACTGCGCGTCGGTGCGCCAGTCCTCGGGCAGCTGCCCCATCCTTGCGCGCCAGGCGGGCTGCGCTTCGGCCACATCGGGCACCCAGGCCACCGCCAGCTTGGTCTGGAAGTCGCGCAGGCCTTCGCGCGCCTGGGTCACGAGCTCCTGCGCCGCCTCCGGCGCCAGGCCGCCGAGGGTGGCCTTGCCGCTGCTCGCGAAGGCGGCCGAGATCGGCCCGCGGCCGCGCTCCAGGGCCTCGATGGCGCTGGGCAGGTGCAGCTGGGCCGCGTCGGAATCAATGGCCTTGGCGGGAAGGTGGTGGCCTTCGTCGAATACGAACAGCGCGCGGGACGGCATGGGGAGGATCGCGTTGTCGCCGTCCTCGTTGTCAGGCAAGCCCAGCGCCGCCAGCACCAGGTCGTGGTTGGCAACGATGATGTCGGCGGCCTTCACCGCGGCGCGCGCCTTCAGATAGGGGCAGGCGTCGACGAACGGGCACCTGGCCCGCGTGCAGGCGCCTGCCGAGGTGGTGATGCGGCTGCGCAGGCCGTCAGGCACCGGCAGCGGGGCGACGTCCAGGTCGCCGTTCCACCCGCCATCGTTGAACGCTTTCGACAGCGCCTCAATGGCCCTGGCTTCCGTCGCGCTGGGCGCACGCGCAGCGGCCAGATCGAACTCGAATGGCAGCTCGCCGGCGTCGTCGCCCGCATGTTCGGCCAGGTTGCGCAGGCAGGCATAGCGCTGCCGCCCCTTGGCGATCGCGACCGCCGCGACCAGGCCGGTGTCGGCCAGGAAGCGCGGGATGTCGCGCTGCACCAGCTGCTCCTGCAGGCTCACCGTGGCGGTGGCGATCACCAGCGGGCGCGCGTGCACCAGCGCGATCGGCACCGCGGCCGCCAGGTAGGCCAAGCTCTTGCCCACGCCCGTGGGCGCTTCGATCACGGCGCCGCCGCCCGTTGCGCCCAGCGCGCGCGCGGCGATGGCGATCATGGCGTTCTGCGCGGCCCGGGGCTTGAACCCCGGGGACTGCCGCAGGCCATCGAGCGCAGCGCGGATGCCGGCCCGGTCTTCATCACTGAGGCTGCGGGGTGGCTCGGGCGCCTTGCCGGGCTTTTTCATCGGGCGCCGCGCCGCCGCAGCGCGGGCTTAGCGGACAACCGCGTAATCGCGCGCATCCTCGCGCCACTTCGGCGTGGCGGCGATGGTAGGCAGTACGTCCTCCACCCGGTCCACCAGCGACCACATGGCGGCGTGTTCGGGGTTCATGAAGCGCTCGGCGATCACGCTGTCCATGAAGCCCTGCAGCGGCGCGTAGAAGCCGCGCGTGTTGAGCAGCACGATGGGGTTGAAGTACAGGCCCAGGCGCTTGAGTGTGATGGCCTCGAACAATTCCTCCAGCGTGCCGCAGCCGCCGGGCAGCGCCACCACCGCGTCGCTGCCGGTGAGCAGGCGGTGCTTACGCTCGCGCATGTCTTCCACCAATTCGAGCTGGGTGAGGCCCGGATGGCCCCATTCCAGATCGGCCATGAACTTGGGCAGGATGCCAATCACTTCACCGCCCTTCGCCAATGCGCCGTCGGCCAGGGAGCCCATCAAACCATGCGACCCGCCGCCATAGACGATGCTGCAGCCATGGCCGGCAAGCGCCTCGCCCAGCGCCCGCGCGTCTGCGTGGAACGCAGCATCCACCAAGGCGCTCGACGCCGCGTACACACAGACACGCATGGGGTGGCTCCGGTGGCGGGGGTGGCTATCTTATCCCGGCAACTGGTGCGACGACTGAGTCGGCAACCTTGTGCCTTGGACCTTGGTCCAATGACATACGGTTCGGCTTGCCTCTACCGTGTCCGGGCCAAATTGGCCGAATTCGCTTGCCGCCACAATCGGCGAATCCCTCCAGCATTGAGACGGAGCAGACCCTCATGACTACCAATGACATCCACACTCGCATCGGCACGCTCTCGTTCACGCACGATTTTGCCAACGGCTACCCGACCCAGGAGACCGTCGAGAAGCTCTATGAGGAGCGTGATTTCCAGCGTGCGTGCCAGCTTTACCTCTGGGCCCTACCCATGATTTCCATGGCCGAGTGGCAAGATCAAGCGCTCACCGTATTTGGCGCCGGCGATATGGACGTCATCCTTTACACCAGCTATGCCGACAAGCTGGGCATCCTCACCGCCAATGCCACGACGCCCTACATCGGCACATTTGCCAATCTAGCCACGACCGGGCCGCTGGTGATCGACATGCCGGGCGGCGCCGCGGCGGGCATGGTGGACGATTTCTGGCAGCGCCCGGTCACGGATTTGGGACTGCCTGGACCGGACCAGGGCAAGGGCGGGAAATACTTGATCATCGGACCGGGCCAGACGGCGAAAGATACCGATGGCTTGATCGTCACTCCGTCTTCCACCATGAACGTCTTCATCGGCTTCCGGAATCTCGAGACCGA
The DNA here is from genome assembly GCA_031400995.1 of Lysobacteraceae bacterium. Classification (GTDB taxonomy): domain Bacteria; phylum Pseudomonadota; class Gammaproteobacteria; order Xanthomonadales; family Xanthomonadaceae; genus Arenimonas. The sequence continues at coordinate 1,955 of JANNQY010000188.1, read as the reverse complement.
TCCTGAGAAAGCCGCCAACCTACTCAAGCAGTACCGCCTGTACCCCTACGCCCAACGAGACAATCCGCGGGCTACCCGATTTATCGAAGCGGGCGGGAAGAAATGGAGCACAACCCAGCCGCGCGGACTGGCGTACTGGGAGCGCCTCGCGAATATCTTGAGCCTTGAGCCGGTGCAGGAACGTGACCGCATCATGATGGCAATGCTTCGCTCCATCGGCATCGAGAAAGGCAAGCCCTTCCAGCCCGATGCGCGCCAACAAAAGACCCTAACCGAAGCCGCTCTCGTTGGTGAGGCGATGGCCAAGGCCAACGATTTCGATAAGCGCAACATGCAGCTGTCGCATTACGCCGACGGCGTTAAATGGCATGTTTCGCTCTGTCTTGACACCACCCAGGAGACGGAAAACTACACGCAACTGGATGAGCGTTCCGCCTGGTTCTACGAAGCACTCACCACGTCCGCCGGCATGGTCACGACAACGCCCGGCGTTGGCTCGGTCTATCTCGGGACTTACAAAGACAAGGACGGCGACTGGCTCGACGGTGGCAGCACTTACCGGCTGCGAGTACCGCCCAACGCGCCCGTCTTGCAGTTCTGGTCACTGACGGTCTATGACGTGTCCACGCGCTGCCTGATCGACAACAAGGAGAAGCTCGCCGACCGCTCCTCAAGACAGCCAGACTTGGTGAAGAACACCGACGGCTCGGTGGACCTCTACGTCGGCCCGAACGCACCAGCAGGTTTCGAAAAGAACTGGATTGCCACAGTGCCCGGCAAGGCGTGGTTCCCCTACTTCCGCCTCTACGCCCCCACCGAAGCGCACTTCGAGCGGACGTGGATCCTGCCGGATTTCGAAAAAGTGAAATGACTTGTTGATGGGGACCGAGCTGATTGCTCTATCCAAGCTGGCCGCCGCACCGCTACCCAGGGCGGTGGCCAGCCTCGGCCAGTTCCTCAGAAAGCGATGACCTTGTACCCAACTTCCATGCCCCAGTCGCCCGGCCGATCGCTGCCTGCAAACACCGATGGTTTGACGAAGAAAATGCCCTTGCCGCCGAACTGCGGACCCAGCACGCGACCGAACGTCACGGCCAATCCGGCGAAGTCCTTGTTGTTCTCCCAGTCGAAGTTCAGCGAGGGATCGTAGGTGATCAGGTTCCGGGCATCGCTGAGCTTGGGCACGTAATAGAAATCGAAGGTGGTCAGGTTGACGTCCGCACGATCGTCTTCGCCCCAGAGACTGTTGCTTTGGACGATCGCCGGCGCAAATATGCTCCCGCCTTTCAAGAACTTGGCGTAGATCAGGGTCCCCTTGAGCACGTTCTGGCCGGTGCCCAGCTCCGGTCGCGCCGCGGTGTCGAACACCATCTCGCCCTTGGCGACCCAGGCGCCGCGCTGGTTCAGTCCAAACACGTGCGCGACCTCCACGGAAAAGTCGCCAATGTCGTAGCCGTCGTCGCCGAAGACATCGACAGAAGCTACCGGCAAGCGGGCGCGGATGTTGTACCTGTCGCCGCCGAAGGGCTGGGTATAGCTGAGCCGCAAGGTCGAGCTGCCAAAGCCGCCCTGCAGATCGAGATACTCGTACTTGCCCTCGGCGATCGTAATGAACTTGGTCGGATCGGTGCCGTTATCGGCGGACGCAGGAGGTTGCTGGGCGCTGGCGTCCTGGCAGCACAGCAAGGCGCTGCAGAACCACAGCGCGGGGGTAAGGATTTTCTTCATTGCTACTGCCTCCGCGCAGGTGGATCGCTTGAAGAGCCAAGACCGCGACTGGGCCTACAGTGTTTGGAACTTAACGTAACCGTATCACTTCCCGGCCAGGCCGAGCTGTCCCCAGGCGGCCATGACGCTGGCCACGCTCAATTGCGACATGCACACATTGTTACGGCAGGCAGCACGGGCCGGGGTGCCGTAGCAGGGACTGCAGGCAACGCCTGACCTCACGATGC
>JANNQY010000187.1:0-3127 GCA_031400995.1 Lysobacteraceae bacterium | reverse complement strand
CCCGGATCGTCGGGCCGCGCCACGAACAGCGGATCGAGCAGCGGCTGCCCCGCCTCCTGCGCGTCCTTGACCTTGCGGTTGAAGCCCGCAAGGTTGCGCACGCCCACCGCCGCCATCAGCTTGTAGCGGCGCTCCATCTCGGCCACGCACCAGCGCAGCGCGTTGGCGGCGTCCTTCATGTCGGTCACCACCGGCGCCAGGAGGTGCGGGATGCCCTGGTAGACCGACAGCTCCAGCATCTTGGGGTCGATCATCAGCATCCGCACTTCCTTGGCGGTGGCCTTGTACAGCAGGCTCAACACCATGGCATTCACGCCCACCGACTTGCCCGAACCCGTGGTGCCCGCGACCAGCAGGTGCGGCATGCGCGCCAGGTCCACCACCACCGGGCGGCCGCCGATGTCCTTGCCCAGCGCCATCGCCAGCGGCGAGGCCACCTTGTCGTATTCCTTGGAGCGCAGGATCTCGCTGAGGTAAATGGTTTCGCGGTGCGAGTTGGGGATTTCCAAGCCCACCACCGACTTGCCGGGGATCACGTCCACCACGCGCACCGACTTCACGCTCAGGCCGCGGGCGATGTCCTTGTCCAGCGAACTGATCTGGCTGCCCTTGACGCCCGGTGCCGGCTCCAACTCGAAGCGGGTGATCACCGGGCCGGGGTAGGCGCCGACCACCTGCACTTCCACCCGGAAGTCCTTGAGCTTGAATTCGATCTGGCGCGACAGGGTTTCCAGCGTGTCTTCCGAATAGCCCTTGGGCTGTTCCTTGGGCTCGTCCAGCAGCGACAGCGGCGGCAGGCCCTCGTTGCCGCCGGCGTTGAACAGCGGAATCTGCTGCTCACGCTGGGCGCGGTCGGATTTCTCGATGACCGGCTTGGCCGGCGGCTCGATCCGCACCGGCTCGCGCCTGGCTCGCTTTTCGGTGTCGGCCTTGCGGACTTCCTCGCGCTCGTCGCGCATCACCCGCGCGCGCTGCCATTCGGCCGCCTGCTTGGCGCCTTGGCCGAACCGTCCCGACAGCGACATCACCTTGGACCCGATCCAGTCCATCAGCGCGAACCAGCTCAGGCCGGTGGCCAGCGTGACCGACATCAGCACCAGCGCCAGCAGGAACAAGTTGCCGCCCATGGCGCCAAACACCGTGCGCATGGACTTGCCGACCATCTGGCCCAGGATGCCGCCCGACTCGGCCGGCAGGTTGGGGGCGGCGCCGCCCAGCGTGTGCCACAGCCCGCAGGCCGACACCAGGAACCCGACGATGCCGATCAGGCGCAGCGCCGGACCGAAATCCACCCGGCCATCGCCGTCCGAATCCAGCCCGAACAGCGCGATCCAGGCGATGCCGCCCAGCAACAGCGGCACGGTGTAGGCCACGTAGCCGAAAAACCAGAAGGCCAGGTCGGCCAGGTAGGCGCCCACCAGCCCGCCAAAGTTGTGCAGCGGCCCGGCCACGCTGCCGGTGCGCGACCAGCCCGGATCGTCGGTGTGGTAGCTGAGCAGGCTGGCCAGCAGGTAGAGCAGCAGCGGCGAGATGGCGACCAAGGCCAGTTCGCGCCAGAGTTTCTGGCGGCGGTCGAGGCCGGCGTTGGAGCTTCGTTCTGCGGTTCGCGCCACTGCGAGGTAAGACCTCAAGAAAACGTTATAGACGGCTGTTTATACAGTAATTCATGGCGCTTTGTCTGGGGCAGCCCAAGGGCGCACCAGAACGGTGAGGAAACGAAGTTTGCCTTGATTTGGACTACTTCGGCCTCCAAGCTAACGGACCCCTTGGTGCTCCTGTGCCGGTGGTCGCGACTGACGTCGCTACTACCGGGCTTGGGTGCGTCGGGATCCCTTTCGAACACGAAGAATCATACATGACCGCCCCCAAGCACTGCCGTCTGCTCATCCTTGGTTCCGGCCCTGCCGGCTACTCCGCAGCGGTGTACGCCGCCCGCGCCAACCTCAAGCCCGTCCTGGTGACGGGGCTGCAGCAGGGCGGCCAATTGATGACCACCACCGAGGTGGACAACTGGCCGGGCGACGCCCACGGCCTGATGGGGCCGGACCTGATGGCGCGCATGCAGGCGCTCGCCGAGCGCTTCGAAACCGAGATCATCTTCGACCAGATCCACACCGTGGAGCTGGGCCGCCGGCCGTTCCGGCTGGTGGGCGACAGCGGCGAATACACGGCGGACGGGCTGATCATTGCCACCGGTGCCAGCGCCAAGTACCTGGGCATTCCGTCCGAGCAGGCCTTCATGGGCAAGGGCGTCTCGGCCTGCGCCACCTGCGACGGCTTCTTCTTCCGCGACCAGGACGTAGCGGTGATTGGCGGCGGCAATGCCGCGGTGGAAGAGGCGCTGTATCTGTCCAATATCGCCCGCAAGGTGTATCTGGTGCATCGCCGCGACAAACTGCGTTCGGAAAAGATCCTGCAGGACAAGCTTTTCGCGAAAGCGGCGGCTGGCAAGGTGGAGATCATCTGGGACCATTCGGTGGACGAAGTGCTGGGTGACGCCACGGGCGTCACTGGCATGCGCATCCGCTCCACCAAGGACGAGGCGTCCACCCGGGAGATCGCGCTGCAGGGCTTCTTCGTCGCCATCGGCCACACGCCCAACACCTCGCTGTTCGAAGGGCAACTGGCCATGCGCAACGGCTACCTCACCATCAACTCGGGGCTGGAAGGCAACGCCACCGCTACCTCGGTGCCTGGCGTATTCGCCGCCGGCGACGTGGCCGACCAGGTGTACCGCCAAGCCATTACCTCCGCCGGCTTCGGCTGCATGGCCGCCCTGGACGCCGACAAGTTCCTGGACAAAGACCACTAAGCCCCCACCCCACACCCGCCCCCACCTCTGTAGGAGGGACTTCAGTGTGGGAGGGACTTCAGTTCCGATGCTTCTGGCCAAGAGCATCGGGACTGAAGTCCCTCCCACCATTCAGTCCCTGCCGCGCACTGAAGTCCCTCCCACAATGGCGTCACGGGGGCATCGCGTAAGCTGGTGTCATGACTGAGCTGCGTTTGCATTCCCGGCTTGACGAGTTGCCCGCGCAGGCTTGGAACGCGCTGCACGACCGCCGCAATCCGTTCGTTGAGCACGCGTTCCTGGCCGGAATGGAGCGCGAGGGCTGCCTTCGGCCAC
>JANNQY010000186.1:0-4061 GCA_031400995.1 Lysobacteraceae bacterium | reverse complement strand
CGGGGCGGACCGGGCTTGCAGCGCCCCTCGGCGGAGGGTCCGGCGGGCCGCGGGGCGGCTGCCGGGGGGGTGGGCCGTTTCGGGCCGGGGAGGATTGTATCGCTTGTTCGCGATGGGGGGATGAATGGGGGTTGGGCGCGGCTGGTGGCCGGCACGGCGCCGTTCGTGTTGGTATGGCACATGGCAAGTCGGCCAGAGCGTCGACCGTAATTTGGCTTCCAAGCGGGGCAGTGACGATGCTGATCTACCAATCGACGAAGGAAGGCTTCCTGGCCGACAACCGCGATCGGATGATCGAGGACGTGGTGGCGCAGGGCTTCCTCGACCGGACCGGGCGAAAGGCCGGGGATGGAGAGTTCCGGTCCTGGCAGGGATCGCTGCCCTACATGGCCAAGGTCCTCGGCGACCCTGACATCCCGGGCGACGTTGGCGTCGCCATCGAGTACGGTATCCCGCAGTCGAGCAAGCGCATCGACTTCCTGATCTCGGGCAGGGACAAGGCCGACGCCGCGAACTTGATCATCGTCGAGCTCAAGCAATGGTCCACGGCCAAGCTCAGCGACAAGGACGGCTTGGTGATAGCCCGGCGCGGCGGGCGTGCGGAAACCGAGGGTACCCACCCGAGCTACCAAGCCTGGTCCTACGCCTCGCTGCTGCGCGGGTTCAACGAGGCGGCGCACGATCCGGCCGTTGGGCTCGTGCCGTGTGCCTATCTGCACAACTACGCGAACGATGGCGTCATCACCCATGTTAACTATCAGACCTACCTGGAGCGGGCGCCGGTTTTCCTCCGGGGTGAGGCCGAACTGCGTCGGCTTCGCGAGTTCGTGCGCGGGAAGCTGTCGCGCGGCGACAGCGGCAGATTGCTGGTCGAAATCGAGAATGGCCGAATCCGGCCGTCGCGCGCCCTGGCGGACAGCTTGGCGGGCATGCTGCGCGGCAACGAAGAATTCGTACTCGTCGACGACCAGAAGGTGGTCCATGAGCACGCTTTGGCGGCCGCGCGCGGCGCGTCTTCCGGCCACAAGCGCGTGGTCATCATCGACGGCGGTCCCGGAACGGGGAAGTCGGTGATCGCGATCAACCTTCTCAGTCGCCTCACCGACCAGGGACAGTTGGTGAAGTACATCTCGCGCAACGCGGCGCCCCGGAGAGTCTACGAGAGCAAGCTCAGCGGCAGTTTCCGGGTATCCGACATTCGCGGATTCTTCGGCGGCCCCAGCTTCCATGATGTGCCCGCCGACACATTCGACACTCTCGTCGTGGATGAGGCGCATCGCTTGAACGAGAAGTCGGGCTTCTACGGCAACCTCGGCGAGAACCAGGTCAAGGAATTGATCGCCGCCAGCCACTGCAGCATCTTCTTCGTCGATGACCGGCAGATGGTGACGCTCGCAGATATCGGCACTGGCGCCGAAATCCAGAAATGGGCGGATGCCGCCGGGGCGACAACTACTCGCCACGTACTGCGCTCGCAGTTCCGTTGCGCAGGATCCGACGACTACGTGGCGTGGCTGGATTCCGCGTTGGGGATAAGCGAAGGTCCCGTTGATTTCACGCCCGGCGCGTTCGAGTTCGAGGTGATGGACTCCCCGGTGGAGATGCACCGGATGATCGAAGAGCGCAACAGCAGAAACCGCGCGCGGGTCGTCGCCGGCTATTGCTGGAATTGGGTGAGCAAGAAGCATCCCGACCAGGCCGACATCGTGATCCCGGAGCATGACTACGCGCGGCAATGGAACCTGACGGCCGACGAGAGCCTGTGGATCATTGCGCCGCACTCGGTGGCTCAAGTGGGCTGCATCCATACTTGCCAAGGCCTGGAAGTGGACTATGTAGGTGTGATCATTGGCCCCGACTTGCTGTTCCGCGATGGCAAGTTGACGACAGACGTAACGGGTCGATCGAAGCAGGACCGATCGGTTCGCGGCTGGAAGAGACTTGCGAAGGCCAATCCCGAGGAAACAGCCGAACGGTTGGACCAGATCATCAGGAACACCTATCGGACGCTGATGACCCGCGGCATGAAAGGCTGTTTCGTTTACTGCACGGATGCGCAGACGCGCGACTTCTTCAAAGGCGTTCTGAAGGCTTGATTTTGGCGGTGCGCACCGGGCCTGCGGCCGCTGGCGGCCGATACTCGCTGGCAAGGGGCTATGTCGGTATCGGTCAGATGCACGGCACGAGCGAGGAATGCTCACGAGGGTTGAACCCCGCACATGTCGGACAGATCCCCGCGCGGATTCACTACGGCAATGCCGGCGCGCGCAGGAAACACTCCCGCAAGAATGTGAAGTGGGGTGCTTATGCGTTTCGCCATCAATCCTGTGCAGAAATCCAGCTTGACTAAACCGTCTCCTTTGGGAGACCATCCTTGCCGCTGACCGAAGTCGTCTCCACGCTCGAATTCGACGCATGGCTAGGCGCCATGATGGGTGTCGGCAAGGCCAAAGTGCTTGCACGGATCCGGAACATGCAGCTGGGCAATCGCGGGCCTTGCGAACCCGTCGGCGAAGGCGTCTCGGAATCGAAGATCGATTGGGGCCCGGGCCTGCGGCTTTACTTCGTCGAACGCGGTGGGCGGCTCGTAATCCTGCTTTGCGGTGGCGACAAATCCACGCAGGCGCAAGACATCGCCAGGGCCAAGGCCCTGGCCCGAACGGTTTGAGGAGAGGGCCATGGCCGCGCTGAAAACATTCAACATCACGGCCCACCTTTCCGACCCAGAGGGCATCGCGGCCTACCTGGATGCCTGCATGGAAGAAGGCGGCCAGGAACTGTTCCTCAAGGCGCTGGGCGACGTGATCAAGGCTGCGGGCGTCAGCGATGTCATCAGGAAGGCAGGCATCGCCAGCCGGACCAGCGCCTACCGGTCATTTTCGGCCGCGGGCAAGCCCGAGATGCGCACGGTGGGTGCGGTGCTGGACACGATGGGATTGCGGTTGGCGGTGGTGCGCAAGGATGCGTCGCACCCGGCATGAGTTGCGATTGACGCCACCCGTCAGCCAGTCGCCGGCACTTGGAAGAAGTAGCGGCACAGATGGAAAAACACTGGCGCCGCAAAGCACACCGAATCCAGCCGATCCAGCATCCCGCCATGCCCCTCGATCATCTGCCCCCAATCCTTCGCCCCCAAACTCCGCTTCACAGCTGACAGCGCCAGCCCGCCGAAGAACCCCGCCATCACAATCACGCTAGACATCGCCGCCGCCTGCCACGGCGTAAACGGCGTAACCCAATACAGCGCCGTCCCCACACCCACCGCCAGCGCCCCACCGCCCACCAGCCCCTCCACGGTCTTGGACGGACTCACCTTCGGCGCCAGCTTCGTGCGGCCAAACAACTTCCCCACCACGTACTGCAGCACGTCGCTGATCTGCACCACCAGCAGCAGGTAGAACAGCAGCATCAGGTTCTGTTCGGGGCCGCCGGGCAGGTCCAGCAGCAGCAGGGCCGGGGCGTAGCTGATGAAGTACACGGTGATCAGCACGCCCCACTGCAGCTTGGTGGTGCGCTCCAGGAAGTTGTCGGTGTCGCCCTGCAGGGCGGCCAGGATGGGCAGGGCGAGCATTCCGTACACGGGCAGGAAGATGGCGAACAGGCCGTACCAGTCGCTGTAGATCAGCCAGTACTGGATGGGCAGCAGCACGTAGAACGCCGCCACCAGCGACCAGTGGTCGCCGGCGCGCGTGGGCGTGAGCGTGACGAACTCGCGCAGCGCCACCAGCGAGGCGAAAGCAAACAGCAGCACCGTGGCCCCCGCGCCCAGCCAGAAGCAGGTGGCCAGCACCGCCACCATCCACCACCAGGCCTTGATGCGCTGGTTGAGATTGGTGATGGTGGCGCTGGGGTTGCCGCGCTGGCGCAGGTGCAGCACGAAGCCCACCAGCGAGGCCAGCAGCAGCAGTGCGGTGATGCCGGCCAGCAGTTTCAGGATGAGGTCGGTGGGCATGTGGGCTTCCGGGGCTCAGGCGAGGTTGACCACGGCGGCGCGGGCGCGCGCCAGGAAATCGGCCTTGGATTCATCGGGCACGTGGCCCAGCGGCGCGCCGAAGCGCACG
>JANNQY010000185.1:0-3822 GCA_031400995.1 Lysobacteraceae bacterium | reverse complement strand
GCCAGCGCGTCGGCCTTGTTGCGCGTGCGGTTGTCTATCACCTGCAGCAGGCCCTTGGCGGCCAGGTGGCCCGCCATCGGCGCACCCATCGCGCCCAGGCCGATGAACCCGACGTTCACGCGTGTTCCTCGTGCAGGTAGGTGTAGCCGGTGAGGCCAGCCTCCAGTGCCTCCACCATCTGCGCGGCCTCGTCGGCGTTGAGCGCCGCGGCGTCGACTCGGGCGCGATAGGTGGCGCGCAGCTCGTCGAGGCTGTAGCCCACGTAGTCGAGCATCACGTCGGTGGTGTCGCCCTTGCGCTGGCGGGTCACCGTGTAGCCGCCGCTGGCGTCGAGCCTGACGTTGGCGGTGTCGGTGTCGCCGAACAGGTTGTGGATGTCGCCCAGGGCTTCCTGGTACGCGCCGACCATGAAGATGCCCAGGCGGTAGCTCTCACCGGCGCGCGGCGTATGTAGCGGCATCGACGTGTCCAGCGCCTCGGACTCCACGTAGGTATCAATACGGCCGTCGGAATCGCAGGTGAGGTCGGCGATGACGCCGCGGCGGTCTGGCGACTCGTCCAAACGCGCGAGCGGCACGATCGGAAACACCTGGTCGATGGCCCAGACGTCGGGGATGGATTCGAACACCGAGAAATTGACGAAGTACTTGTCCACCAGGCGCTCGTTGAGCTCGTCCAGGGCGTCGCGGTGGCTGCGCTCCTCGCCGGTGAGGCGGGTGCGCACGGCTTGGGCGATGGCGTAGAACAGGTCGTCGAGCAGCGCGCGCTGCTCCAGCGTGAGCTGGCCCAGCGCATACAGCGCCTGGCCTTCGGCGAGGTGGTGCTGGGCCTCGTGATAAAGCTCCAGCGCCGGGCGCTGGTCGAGTGCGGCGTGGGTTTCGCGCAGGTGGCGCACCACCGCCGGCTCGCCCGGCTGCAGCGGCGGTACGCGGCCCTCGGGCGCAGGCTCCACTTCCGAGACGTTCACCACCATCACCGCGTGGTGGGCGGTCATGGCGCGGCCGGCCTCGGTCACCATCATCGGCGGCGTGAGCCCGAACTCGGCGCAGGCTTCGGCCAGCGGCTGCAGCAGGGTGTGGGCGTATTGGTCCACGCCGTAGTTCATCGAGCAGTAGCCGCGCGAACGGGTGCCCTCGTAGTCCACGCCCAGGCCGCCGCCGGAATCCATGTAGCGGATGTCCAGGCCCATCTTGCTCAGCTCCACGAAATAGCGCACCGCCTCGCGCATGCCGCTGGCGATGTCGCGCACGTTGGAGATCTGCGAACCCATGTGGAAGTGCAGAAGCTGCAGCGAACCCAGCATGTCGGCGGCCTTCAGCCGCTCCACCAGGTCGAGCACCTGACGCGGCGAGAGGCCGAACTTGGCCTTGTCGCCGCCGCTGTTCTGCCACTTGCCGGCGCCCAGCGAGGCCAGGCGCATGCGCACGCCAAGGCCCGGCACCACGCCCAGCGCGCGCGATTCCTCGATCACCATCGCCAACTCGCTTGGCTTCTCGATCACGATGAAGGTCTGCAGGCCCAGCTTGCGGCCGATCAGGGCCAGGCGGATGAACTCGCGGTCCTTGTAGCCGTTGCAGATGACCAGGCTGCCGGGCTTGGCCAGGCCCAGCACGGCCATGAGCTCGGGCTTGGAGCCGGCTTCCAGGCCGAAGCCTTCGCCGCCTGCCGCGGCCAGTTCGCCGGCGACGCCGCGGTTCTGGTTCACCTTGATGGGGTACACCGCCGTGTAGCCGCCGGTGTAGTGCAGCTCGGCCATGGCCCGGCCGAAGGCGGCCTGCAGCTTGCCCAGGCGGTCGCCCAGGATGTCGGAGAAGCGCAGCAGCAGCGGCAGCTTCAGGCCGTCGGCGGTGGCCTGGTTGACGATCTCCGGAAGCGCCAACGCCGGGCCACCGGGCCCGCGCGGCAGCACGGCCATGCGGCCGGCGGCGTCCACGTCGAAATAGCCCTCGCTCCAGTAGGGGATGGAGTAGGTGTGGCGGGCGCGGTCGATCGTCCAGGCGGGCATGGGCGGGGGTCCGGGGTGGCTGGGGCGCGCATTGTAGCGCCCGGGGGTTGCGGCATCGTGATCGCGGGCCGGGCGGCTGGAAACATGACTGAAAAGTGCGATCCGTTACACTTCGGCCTCGTCTTCGAACCCTTCTGGAAAAATGATGACTTCCTCTTCATCGACGTGGCTCCACGAGAACTTCGAGCACACCGGTTCGGCCTTCGGCCTGCGCATCAAACGCAAGCTCGAGGAAGTGCAGTCGCCGTTCCAGAAGATCGAGATGTACGAGAGCACCGACTGGGGCAACGTGATGCTCATCGACGGCGCCATGATGGTGACCACGCGCGACAATTTCTTCTACCACGAGATGATGGCGCACGCGCCGCTGTACACCCACGCCAACCCCAAGGACGTGGTGATCATCGGCGGCGGCGACTGCGGCACCCTGCGCGAAGTGCTGCGCCACCCCGGCGTGCGCACCGCCGTGCAATGCGACATCGACGAGCAGGTGACGCGCATGGCCGAGAAGTATTTCCCGGAACTGTGCGAATCCAACGCCGACCCGCGCGCAACCGTGATGTTCGACGACGGCATCGCCTACATGAAGAACGCCGCGCCCGAGTCCATCGACGTGATCATCGTGGACTCCACCGACCCGGTGGGCCCGGCCGAAGGCCTGTTCAACCAAGCCTTTTACGAAACCTGCCTGCGCGCCCTGCGCCCCGGCGGCCTGCTGGTGCAGCAGAGCGAGTCCCCGCTAGCCTTGATGCAGCTGATCCTGGACATGCGCGCCGCCATGACCGACGCCGGCTTCGTGGACTACCGCACGCTGCCCTTCCCGCAACCGTGCTATCCCACCGGCTACTGGAGTTGCACGATTGCCTCCAAGGAAGCCCGTGACCTCACCGCATTTCGCAAGGCCGACGCCGCCGCCAAGCCCTTCGACACCGAGTACTACACCGCCGACGTGCACAAGGGCGCGCTGGCGATGCCGCCTTTCGTGGCGCGGGCGCTGGGGGATTGAAGCACGCAAGAAAAAGGCCCCGCACTGCGGGGCCTTCTCTATTCCATAGACCCAACCGTTACAGCGCGTCGCCGTCCAGCTCACCCGTGCGGATGCGCAGCACCTTTTCAAGCTCGTAGACGAAGATCTTGCCGTCGCCGATCTTGCCGGTGTTGGCGGCCGCCTGGATGGCTTCCACCACGCGCTCGACCTGGTCCGAGGTCACCGCGACCTCGAGCTTGATCTTGGGGAGGAAATCCACCACGTATTCGGCACCGCGGTAGAGCTCGGTGTGGCCTTTCTGGCGGCCGAAGCCCTTGACCTCGGTCACCGTGACGCCGGTGACGCCCACTTCGCTCAGCGCCTCGCGGACGTCGTCGAGCTTGAATGGCTTGATGATGGCCATGACCATTTTCATGTTTTAGCTCCCGGATCCTTAGAGGTTGTAGCCGCGTTCGTTGTGCAGGGCGATGTCCAGGCCTTCGGACTCGGCCTCTTCGCTCACCCGCAGGCCCATGGTCCACTGGATGGCCTTGAGTATGACAAGCGTGACCACGGCGGTGTAGATGACGGTGAAGCCCACGCCCTTGGTCTGGATCCACACCTGGGCACCGATGTCGGTGACCGTGCCGAACCCGCCCAGCGCCGGCGCGGCGAACACGCCGGTGAGGATGGCGCCGACGATGCCGCCGATGGCATGCACGCCGAACACGTCCAGCGAATCGTCATAGCCGAGCTTGCGCTTGATGCTGGTGGAGAACACGAAGCACACCAGGCCCGCCGCCGCACCAATGGCCAGCGCGCCCAGCGGGCCCGCCGTACCCGAGGCCGG
>JANNQY010000184.1:0-21200 GCA_031400995.1 Lysobacteraceae bacterium | reverse complement strand
GCCTTACGCAAGCCACGAAAAAGCGGGCCTAGGCCCGCTTTTTCGTGGCTTGCGTAAGGCGGGGAAGGCTTACAGCCCTTCGCCCTCTTCCACGGCCTTGATGGACAGGCGGATGCGGCCCTGCTTGTCCACTTCCAGCACCTTGACCTTGACGATGTCGCCTTCCTTGAGCTTGTCGGACACCTTCTCGACGCGCTCGTTGGAGATCTGCGACACGTGCACCAGACCGTCCTTGCCGGGGGCGATGGTGACGAAGGCACCGAAGTCCATCAGCTTGGCAACCTTGCCCTCGTAGATGCGGCCCGGCTCGACGTCGGACGTGATCGACTCGATGCGCTCTTTGGCGGCCTGCGCCGCAGCGGCGTTCACCGACGCGATGACGATGGTGCCGTCGTCGCGGATGTCGATCTGGGTGCCGGTTTCCTTGGTGATCGCCTGGATCACCGAGCCACCCTTGCCGATCACTTCGCGGATCTTGTCCGGGTGGATCTTCATGGTGAGCAGGCGCGGCGCGTACTCGGACATCTCGGTGCGCGAGGTGGAGATCACCTTGGCCATCTCGCCGAGGATGTGCAGGCGGCCCTGCTTGGCCTGGGCCAACGCCACCTTCATGATTTCCTCGGTGATACCGTCGATCTTGATGTCCATCTGCAGGGCGGAGATGCCGCCCTCGGTGCCGGCCACCTTGAAATCCATGTCGCCCAGGTGGTCTTCGTCACCCAGGATGTCCGACAGCACCACGAAGTCGCCGCCTTCCTTGATCAGGCCCATGGCGATACCCGCCACCGGCGCCGTGATCGGCACGCCCGCATCCATCAGCGCCAGCGAGGAACCGCAGACCGAAGCCATCGACGACGAGCCGTTGGACTCGGTGATCTCGGACACCACGCGGATGGTGTACGGGAACGCTTCCATCGACGGCATCACGGCCTGGACGCCGCGACGGGCGAGGCGGCCGTGGCCGATTTCGCGACGCTTCGGGCCCATCATTCGGCCGGCTTCGCCCACCGAGTACGGGGGGAAGTTGTAGTGGAACAGGAAGTGGTCCTTGGACTCGCCTTCCACCGCGTCGATCACCTGGCCGTCGCGGGCCGTGCCCAGCGTGGTGACCACGATGGCCTGGGTCTCGCCGCGGGTGAACAGCGCCGAGCCGTGGGTGCGCGGCAGCACGCCGGTCTTCACGGTGATGGGACGCACGGTGGAGAGATCACGGCCGTCGATGCGGACCTTGGTCTTGAGCACCGAGTTGCGCATGGTGCTGTATTCGAACTCGCCGAACTCCTTGCCCAACTCAGCGGCATTCCAGCCGTTGGCTTCGATCTGCGGGGCCAGCGAGGCCAGCACGTCCTTCTTCAGCGCCGAAATGGCGTCCTTGCGCTCGAGTTTGTCGCGCACCTGGAACGCGCCGGCCAGACGGTCGCCGATGGCGGCCTGCAGCGCGGCGATCGGGGCCTGGGCCTTTTCCGGGGCCTTCCAGCTCCAATGCTTCACGCCGACTTCGGCCACCAGTTCATTGATGGCGGTGATCACGGCCTGCAGCTGCTGGTGGCCGTACATCACGGCGCCCAGCATCACGTCTTCGCTCAGTTCCTTGGCCTCGGACTCGACCATCAGCACCGCGTTGGCGGTACCGGCGACCACGAGCTCCAGGTCGGAAGTCTTGAGTTCGGTGGTGGACGGGTTGAGCAGGTACTGGCCGTTGGCGTAGCCCACCTTGGCGGCGCCGATGGGGCCGGAGAACGGGATGCCCGACAGGGCCAGCGCGGCGGACGCGCCGATCAGGGCCGGGATGTCGCCGTGGATTTCCGGGTTCAGGGACATCACGGTGGCGATCACCTGCACTTCGTTGCGGAAGTGCTCGGGGAACAGCGGACGGATCGGGCGATCGATGAGGCGGGAAACCAAGGTCTCGCGCTCGGACTGGCGACCTTCGCGCTTGAAGAAGCCACCCGGGATGCGGCCACCGGCGTAGAACTTCTCGATGTAGTCAACGGTGAGCGGGAAGAAGTCCATGCCTTCCTTCGCGCTCTTGTTGCCCACGGCCGTCACCAGCACCACGGTGTCGCCGAACTTGACGATGACCGAGCCACTGGCCTGGCGCGCAACTTCGCCAGTCTCGAGGGTGACCTGGTGCTGGCCGTACTGGAACGTCTTGGTTACTTTCGCCACGATGGGTAGTCCTCTCTTCGGATTCGAACCGGCGGGCCTGTGCCCGGCGGGCTTTGCATGGAGCCAGCGAGGCCCCAAATGCAACGCGGCGCATCTCTGCGCCGCGTCGTTGAACTTTGGTTTTAGCGGCGCAGGCCCAAGCGCTCGATCAGGATCTGGTAGCGCGCGGAATCCTTCTTCTTGAGGTATCCGAGCAGGCTGCGGCGCTGGTTCACCATCTTGAGCAGGCCGCGGCGGGAATGGTGGTCCTGCTTGTGCGCCTTGAAATGGTCGGTGAGGTGGTCGATGCGGCCGGAGAGCAGGGCCACCTGGACTTCCGGGGAACCGGTGTCGTTGGGGACGCGCTTGAACTCTTCGATGATCTTCGCGGAATCGTATGCCATGGTTTTCTACTCGGTGATGCGCAGCCTGCAGGAACGTCGCCAGGATTGACGTCGCACCGCGTGGCCCGCCGGTTGGGGAGTGCTCGTAAGAGCCGCGGAAGTATAGCCGCCAGGGGCTGTTCGGACAAGGCGCCGGGTAGCAGCAGTGCTGCTAGCAGGCGGACGCCCAGCGGAACAGGCGTTTGGGGCGCAGGGTGGCATCGGAGCTCAGTTCGCCCAGGCCGAGCGAGCGCCCGTCGGCGTTGGTGATGTTTATGGCCAGGGGGCTGGTGCTTATCGGGACTGAAGTCCCTCCCACAGGGGAAGGGCTCGACCCCTGTGGGAGGGACTTCAGTCCCGATGGCTCCACTGAGACGCCCTGGCCCAGCCCCAGCCGGCGGGCCTGATCGGCGTCCACCACCACGGTGGGCCAGTGCGCCAGCCCGGCTTCGACTGGCAACAGCAGTGCCTCCCGCGCCGGCTCATCCAGGGCCCCGAGCTGCTCCAGCGTGACCATGCGCGGTTCGGTGAACGGCTCTACCCATGTGCGCCGCAGCGCCGTGATGTGGCCACCGCAGCCCAGCGCTTCGCCCAGGTCGCGGGCCAGGCTGCGGATGTAGGTGCCCGAGCCGCAGGTGACGGCCAAACGCAGGTCGGGACCGTCCATCTCCAGCAGTTCAATGGCCTCCACGTGCACTTGCCGTTCGGGCACCTCGATGATCTCGCCGCGCCGGGCCTTGGCGTAAAGCGGCTCGCCGCCCTGCTTGAGCGCGGAGTAAATGGGCGGGCGCTGGGCGATGCGGCCAAGGAACGGCGCCAGCGCGGCGGTGACGGCTTCAGGCGTCAGCGGCGGCACGGGGCGCTCAAGGAGCGTCTGGCCGTCGGCGTCATCGGTGTCGGTGACCACGCCCAGCCGTATCCGGGCTTCGTAGGCCTTTCGGCCGCCCAGCAGCAGGCCGGCGATCTTGGTGGCCTCGCCCAGGCACAGGGGCAACAGGCCGGTGGCCAGCGGATCGAGTGCGCCGGTATGGCCACCCTTCTCGGCACGCAGCAGGTGGCGCGCTTGCTGCAGCGCCGCGTTGGAGCTCATGCCGGCCGGCTTGTCCAGCAGCAGCAGGCCATCGAGCGGGCGGAACCGGGTCTTGGCCACGCCGATGCCGCCGCTTACTCGGTCGGTTCGCCGGGCGGGTTGTCGCGCAGGAGCTGGTCGATGCGCTCGCCCTTGTCCACCGAATCGTCGTAATGGAAATGAATCTCGGGCACGTGCCGCATGCGCACCGCCTGGCCGAGCCGGTAGCGCAGTTCGGGCGCGATTTCCTTGAGCGCCTTCACGGCTGCCGGTCCCTGCTCGGCCAACAGCGCGGTGACGAACACCTTGGCGTGGGCCAGGTCACGCGTGACCTCCACATCCGAGACGCTGACCGACGGCAGGCCGTACTCACGCACGGCCTGGTGCACGATCAGGCCGATATCGCGCCGCAGCTGGGCCGCGACGCGATCGGTGCGATGGAAGCTCTTGGTGGCCATGGCTGCGCGCGCGCCTTACAGCGTACGCTGCACCTCGATGCGTTCGAAGCACTCGATCTGGTCACCCGGCTGCACGTCGTTGTAGGCCTTCACCGCGATGCCGCACTCGGTGCCGCTCTTGACCTCTTCCACGTTGTCTTTGAAGCGACGCAGCGATTCCAGCTCGCCCTCGAACACCACGACGGAGTTGCGCAGCACGCGGATGGGCTTGGACTTTTTCACCGTGCCCTCGGTGACCAGCGAACCGGCGACCGCGCCGAACTTGGAGCTGCGGAACACGTCGCGCACTTCGGCAATGCCGAGGATTTCCTCGCGGATCTCCACGCCCAGCAGCCCGGAGGCCACCTGCTTCACCTGGTCGATGACGTCGTAGATGATCGAGAAGTAGCGCAGGTCCAGGCCGCTGGTCTCGATGATGCGGCGGGCGCTGGCGTCGGCGCGCACATTGAAGCCGAGGATCACGGCCTTGGACGTGGCGGCCAGGGTGGCGTCGGATTCGGTGATGCCGCCCACGCCCGAGGAAATGACGTTGATCTTGATCAGGTCGTTGGACAGGGCCACCAGCGACTGGCGCAGCGCTTCCACCGAACCCTGCACGTCGGCCTTCACCAGCAGGTTGAGGTTGGCCTGGCCGGTGTTCTGGCCCATCTGCGCCATGATGTCCTCCATGCGCGAACCGGCCGTGGCGCCCATGCGCGACTCGCGGCGCTTGATGTCGCGCTGCAGCGCCACTTCCTTGGCAAGGCGCTCGTCGGCCACCACCACGAAGTCGTCGCCGGCATCGGGCACGCCCGAAAGACCCAGCACCTGCACCGGGATAGACGGCTCGGCCGCATCCACCTGCTTGCCGTTCTCGTCGAACAGGGCGCGCACGCGGCCGTAGTGCACGCCACAGACCAGGTAGTCGCTCTTCTTGAGCGTGCCCTGCTGCACCAGCACGGTGGCCACCGGGCCGCGGCCCTTGTCCAGCGCCGACTCGATCACCACGCCCGTGGCGCGGGCGTCGTAAACGGCGGTCAGTTCCATCACTTCGGCCTGCACCGAGATGGCTTCCAGCAGGGCGTCCACGCCCATGCCGGTCTTAGCCGAGACGGGCACGAACTGCACGTCGCCGCCCCACTCCTCGGGCACCACTTCAATCTTGACCAGGCCCTGCTTGACGTTGTCCGGGTTGGCCTCGGGCTTGTCCATCTTGTTGACGGCGATCAGCAGCGGCACCTTGGCGGCGCGCGCGTGGTTCACCGCTTCCACCGTTTGCGGCATCACGCCGTCGTCGGCGGCAACCACCAGCACCACGATGTCGGTGAGCCGGGCGCCGCGCGCACGCATGGCCGAGAACGCCGAGTGGCCCGGGGTGTCGAGGAAGCTGATGACGCCCTTTTCGGTTTCAACGTGGTACGCGCCGATGTGCTGGGTGATGCCGCCGGCTTCACCGGTGGCCACCTTGGTGCGGCGGATGTAGTCCAGCAGCGAGGTCTTGCCGTGGTCCACGTGGCCCATGATGGTGACCACCGGCGGGCGCGTGCGGCGCTCGCCCTGCACTTCATCCTGGTGCGCCACCAGCGCCACTTCGGCGTCGTCCTCGGCGGTCTTGCTGGCGCGGTGGCCCAATTCTTCAACCACCAGCACGGCGGTGTCGTGGTCGATCACCTGGTTGATGGTGGCCATCACGCCCATCTTGAACAGCGCACGCACCACTTCGCCGCCCTTGAGCGCCAATTTCTGGGCCAGGTCGGTGACGGTGATGGATTCGCCGATGAAGACGTCGCGCACCATCGGTGCGGTGGGGCGCGAGAAGCCATGCGTACCGCTGGCCGTGCGCGAGGGCTCGGGGGCGCGCAGCTTGGGCTTCTTGCGATTGCCAGCGGCGCCGCGGCGGGCGCGCTCGGATTCGGTCAGGTGCAGCTGGCCGGCCGCAAAGCGCTGTGCCTGGCCCTCCTCGCCTTCGTTGTCCACCATGGAGTTGGAGCCGCGCACGGCCTTGTTCTTGGGTGGGGCCTGCTGCTGTTGTTTGTTGGCGCCGCCCGGAGGCGCGCGGTTCGGGCCGCTGGGCGCGGGGCGCGCCGGCGGACCGGGCTTGCGGTCGCTGGGTTTGGCGGCGCGGTCTTCGACGCGCGGCTTGCGCGCCTCGACGGCCACTTCGGGTGTGGCGGCGACAACCGGGACGGCGGCGGCCGCGGTGCGGGCAGCCGCTTCATCGCGCACCCGCGCTTCCTCGGTATCGCGCTCGATCTTGCGCTTGCGGTCCACTTCGCTCAGCGCCGCCAGTTCGGCGTCGTTGCGGACCTTGGATTCCTCGAGCTTGCGCAGGGCATCCTGGCGCTCGTCGGTCACCGGCACCTCGGTCTCGTCCCGCTTCACGTAGGTGCGCTTCTGGCGCACTTCCACGGTGACGGTGGACTTGGTCTTGCCCGCGCTCAGGGTAATTTCTTCCTGCTTGCGACGCTGCAGGGTGATCTTGGTCGGAGTGGCTGCCTCGGCCGGCTTCTCATCCTTGCCGTGGGTACGGCGCAGGAAGCCGAGCAGCTTCATCTTCTCGGTGCTGCTGACCACCTGATCCGGCCCGCTGAAGGCCATGCCAGCGCCGGCCAGCTGCTCGAGCAGCTTTTCGGGGGGCATGCCCAGCACTTTGGCCAGCGACGCTACGGTGACTTCAGACATTGGTAGGTGATTCCTTGGGGCTGCGCGCCAGGCGCGCGATTGTGGTGCAGGAGACGGCGTTTTTCGCTTGCCTTACTCGAACCAATGCTGACGGGCCGCCATGATCAGCTTGGCGGCACGCTCGGCGTCCATGTCTTCCATATCGGTCAGGTCGTCGGTGGCCAGGTCGGCCAAGTCGTCCCGGGTGATCACGCCGCGCGCGGCCAAGGCATAGGCCAGGGCTTCGTCCATGCCGTCCAGCGACAGCAGGTCCTCGGCCGGCTTGTGGTCCTCGATGCCTTCTTCCACCGCCAACGCTTCGTTGAGCAGCGCGTCGCGGGCGCGGGCGCGCAGTTCCTCGACGATGTCGTCATCGAAGCCTTCCACCGCCAGCAGCTCGGCGGCCGGCACGTAGGCGATTTCCTCGACGGTGCTGAAGCCTTCGGCCACCAGGATGCCGGCGATCTCTTCATCCACTTCCAGCTTATCCATGAACAGCTGGCGTGCGGCCGTCTGCTCACCCTCGGACTTGGCGGTCACCTGGTCCTGGGTCATCACGTTCAGCTGCCAACCGGTGAGGCGGCTGGCCAGGCGCACGTTCTGGCCGCCCTTGCCGATGGCCTGGGCCAGCTTGTCCTCGGCCACGGCCAGGTCCATCGAGTGCCTTTCTTCGTCCACGATGATGGACTGCACTTCCGCCGGCGCCATCGCGTTGATGACGAATTGCGCCGGGTTATCCGACCACAGCACGATGTCGATGCGCTCGCCGTTCAGCTCGTTGCTGACGGCCTGCACGCGCGAACCGCGCATGCCGATACAGGCGCCGATGGGATCGGTGCGGTGATCGTGCGCCAGCACGGCGATCTTGGCGCGATCGCCCGGATCACGGGCGGCGGCCTTGATTTCAACCAGCCCCTGGCCCACTTCCGGCACTTCGAGCTTGAACAGCTCGATCATGAATTCCGGCGCGGTGCGGCTGATGAACAGCTGCGGGCCACGCGTCTCGGCGCGCACGTCCAGCAGGTAGCCGCGCACGCGGTCGCCTGGGCGCAGCACGTCGCGCGGGATGGCCTTGTCCTTGGGGATGAAGGCCTCGGCGTTACCGCCCAGGTCCACGAACACGCTGCCGCGCTCGACCCGCTTGACGATGCCGTTCACCAGTTCGCCGATGCGGTCGTTCCAGGCTTCCAGCACCTGGGTGCGCTCGGCTTCGCGCACGCGCTGCACGATCACCTGCTTGGCGGCCTGGGCGGCGATGCGGCCGAACTCGGCGTTGTCCACCAGTTCTTCGACGAAGTCGCCGATCTCGGCGCCTTCCTTCTCGTCCACCGCGTCCATCATGCGGATCTGGCGCTCGGGCGATTCCATCACCACGTCATCCGCCACCACTTCCCAACGGCGGAAGGTCTCGTAGCTGCCGTCCTTGGGGTTGATGGCCACGCGCACGGACACGTCCTGCTCGTGGTAGCGCTTCTTGGCGGCGGACGCCAACGCGGCCTCCATGGCTTCAATGATCACGGCGCGCGGCACGCCCTTTTCGTTGGCCACCGCTTCCATCACCAGCAACAGTTCCTTGCTCATTTTTTCAAGCTCCGTCTAAGGCGGCCTAACCGCCTCGGGTTTTGATCAGGATTCTTTGGTCTTGGCCTTGCGGCCAGCGCCGGTGGGTTTGGGCTGTGCCGCCAGGCCCAAGGCGACCAAGTCCGGGACCAGGCGCGCCTTTTCAATGTTGTCGTGTGCAATCCGCATGTCGCCGGCCGCGTGGGCCATCAAGACTTCGTCACCTTCGACGCCGGTGATGGTGGCAATGAAACGGCGGCGGCCATCCTGCGCCATGCGCAGGGTCAGCTTGGCCTGTTCACCGATGAAGCGGCCAAACTGCTCGGCGGTGAACAGCGGGCGGTCGATGCCCGGCGAGGATACTTCCAGCGTGTACTGCGAGCTGATGGGGTCGTTGACGTCCAGCACCGCCGCTACCTCGCGGCTCACCACTTCGCAGTCTTCGATGCCCACCAATCGGCCGGGGGCGTCGATGTAAAGGCGCAGCAGCGCGCTGGCGCCGGTAGGCGCGAACTCCACGCCAAGCAGCTCCAGGCCCTGCGCCGCAACGACGGGGGCCAGCAGTTCCATGATTTCAGACGCCTTGCCGCTCATCGGTTCGGTCCTGTCGCCTCGGGTCATACAGATTTCGAAAACAAAAAAGGGCCGTAAGGCCCTTTTCCGGTACATCCAGGTTCCGGCTTCCCGGGACCGCCAAACGGCCGGTCCTAAGGAAGAGCCTGTGCGCTGTTTCCCTAGGAAAACGGCGCCAGAAACTGGTAGCGGGGGCAGGATTTGAACCTGCGACCTTCGGGTTATGAGCCCGACGAGCTGCCAGACTGCTCCACCCCGCAGCAGTAGATGCCCATTATAGGGGCCGGCGCGTTTACGGCGCAAGTCCAGCGATGAATGCCCGCTTCAGGCCGGAAACGCCGCCACGCACCAAGCCATGATCCAGTCCGCGTACAGCCCCAGCACCAGCAGCGCCGTCGCATTAACCGCGAACACCACGCGCAAATGGCTGTCGGGATGCAGCCTGGGGCCCTCGCCTTCGGGCTCGTCGAAGAACATCACCTTGATCACGCGCAGGTAATAGAACGCGCCAATCACGGCGCAAACCACGCCAAGTACCGCAAGCCACATCAAGCCCGCGTCCAGCGCCGCGCGCAGCACCTCAAGCTTGGCCCAGAAGCCCAGGAACGGCGGCACGCCGGCCAAGGAAGCCATCACGAACATCACCAGCACCGCCTGCACCGGATTGCGCGACCACAGGCCGCGGAAATCGTCCACCTGGTCGGCCTCGAAGCCTTTGTGCGAGAGCAGGATGATGGACCCGAACGCCGCCGCCGCCATGATCGAATAGCTGATGGCGTAGAACATCGCCGCCGAATAGCCCAGCGCCCCGCCGTGGGCCAAGCCCATGAACAGGAAGCCCACGTGCGAGATGGTGGAGAACGCCAGCATGCGCTTGAGGTTGGTCTGCACCAGCGCCACCAGGTTGCCCAGCACCAGCGACAGCGCCGCCAGCCAGGCCACCATGTCCTGCCAGTAGGCATCCAGCGGGCCCACGCCAACTTCGAGCAGCCGGTACGCCATGCCGAACGCCGCCAGCTTGGGCGCGGAGCCGATGAACAGGGTGATTGCCGTCGGCGCGCCGTGATAGACGTCCGGCAGCCACATGTGGAACGGCGCCGCGCCAAACTTGAAGGCGATGCCCACCAGCATGAACACCACGCCAAACAGCAGCAGCGTGCGGTCGCCGGTGCTGGCCGCGGCGGCGTGGATCTCGCCCAGCTGCAGGCTGCCGGTGGCGCCATAGACCATGGACATGCCGTACAGCAGGATGCCCGAGGCCAGCGAGCCCAGGACGAAGTACTTCATCGCCGCCTCGGACGAGCGCGGGTTGTCGCGATCCATGCCCACCAGGCCGTAGGAGCTCAACGCCAGCAGTTCCAGGCCCAGGTACAGGGTTAGCAGGCTGCCGGCGGAGATCATCAGCATCATGCCCAGCACGCCGAACAGGGCCAGTGCGTAGAACTCGCCCTTGAACAGGCCGCGGTCCTGCAGGTAGGGCTTGGCATAGACGAACGACAGGGCCGTTACCGCATACAAAGCAAGCTTGAGCACGTCGCCGGCGGTATCGCGCACGAACATGCCGCCAAAGCCATACACGGGCACCATCGCCAGATCGCGCGCGGTGAGCACGGCGGCGGCCGCCAGGATGAAAAGCGCCAGGAAATGCGTGAGGCCGCGGCGCTGTTCGGACAGGAACAGGTCGATCATCAGCAGGGCAAACGTCGCCGCACAGACGAAAATCTCCGGCCTCAGGGGCATCAGGTCGGCAACGGTGGGCATCGGCAGGGCCATTCGGGTTCCCTTACAGCTTGGTGGCAGCGAGCTGGGTGATCAGCTGCGCGATCGGTGCTTCCATGAGGTCGGTCAGCATCTTGGGGTAGACGCCCAGCGCCAGCGTGCCCAGCGCGAACACGCCCAGCACCAGCACCTCGCGGCCGTTGATGTCGGTCAACTCGGCCACATGGTGGTTGGCCACTTCGCCAAAGATCACCCGCTTGACCATCCACAGCGTGTAGGCGGCGCCGAGGATCAAGGTGAAGCCGGCGCCAAAGGCCACCCAGACGTTGTGCTGGAAGGCCGCCAGGATGACCATGAACTCACCCACGAAGCCCGAGGTGCCCGGCAAGCCGGAGTTCGCCATGGCGAAGAAGACGAAGAACGCCGCGAACCAGGGCATGGTGTTGGCCACGCCGCCATAGTCGCGGATCATCCGGCTGTGCATCCGGTCGTACACCACGCCCACGCAGGAGAACATGGCGCCGGAGATGAAGCCGTGCGAGATCATCTGCACCATCGCGCCCTGCAGGCCTAGCTGCGCCGCGTCGGTGTTGCCCAGCTCGCGCACCAGCGCGAAGGCGATGAAGATGCCTAGCGTGACAAACCCCATGTGCGCGATGGACGAATAGGCGATCAGCTTCTTCATGTCCTCCTGCACCAGCGCCACCAGGCCGATGTAAACCACGGCGGCCAGCGACAGCCCGATCACCAGCCACGCCCACTCCTGCCCCGCATCCGGGACGATGGGCAAGGTGAAGCGCAGGAAGCCATAGCCGCCGATCTTGAGCATGATCGCCGCCAGGATCACCGAGCCGCCCGTGGGCGCCTCCACGTGGGCGTCGGGCAGCCAGGTGTGCACCGGGAACATCGGCACTTTCACCGCGAACGCGGCCAGGAAGGCGAAGAACAGCCACGCTTGCTCGTTCATGGTCAGCGGCAGCGCCTGGAAGTCCGCGATCTGGAAGCTGCCCGCCTTGAGGTACAGGTACACCAGGCCGATCAGCATGAACACCGAGCCCAGGAACGTGTACAGGAAGAACTTTAGCGACGCGTACACCCGCTTCGGGCCGCCCCAGACGCCGATGATGATGAACATCGGAATGAGCATGGCTTCGAAGAAGACATAGAACAGCATCGCGTCCAGCGCGCTGAACACGCCGATCATCAAACCCTCGAGCACCAGGAACGCCGCGAAGTAGTGATGCGGGCGCCGCTCCACCGAGGTCCATGAGCCGACCAGTACCAGCACCGTGGTCAGGCTGGTCAGGGCAATCAGCGCAATCGAAATGCCGTCCACGCCCAGGTGGTAGCGGATGTCGAAACTGGGGATCCAGCTGCGGTCTTCCACCAGGCGCATGGCCGGGGACGCGTAGTCGTGGCCGGCGAACAGCAGCAGGCTGGCCGCGAAGGTAGCCAGCGCCACCAGCAGCGCAAACACCTTGCCTTGGCCGGCACGGGCGTCTCCGAACGCCAGCGTGAGCAGGCCGCCCAGGATGGGCAGCCAGATCAACACGCTAAGCAGGGGCCAGTTGGCTTCCATGATTCTTCCTTGGGGGTCTCAGGCGCCAACCGCACGAACCAGCACCGCCAACAGCACGATGAGGCCCAGGATCATGGCAAAAGCGTAGTTGTAGAGGCGGCCGGTCTGGAACTGCCGCACCAGGCCGGCAAAACGGTCCAACACGAACGCGGAGCCATTCACCAGCACGCCGTCGATAAGGCCGGCGTCGCCCTTGCGCCAAGCCAGCTTGCCCAGCGCGATGCCGCCGCCAGCAAAGCCCTTGATCCACAGGTCGTCGAAACCGTACTTATTCTCGAGAATGCGGGTGAAGAACGCACCGACCGGGCTGGCGCGCATGCGCGGCGCCAGGTGTGGGAAGAACAGGTAGAGCGCGGTGGCCGCGACAAAGCCCGCGAGAGTGAGGAAGAACGCCGGCATGGTCATGCCGTGCAGCGCAAAGGACCAGGCGCCGTGGAACTCCTCGGCCCAGACCGTCATCGCATCGTGCTGGGGCAGTACCTCGATGGCACCGCGGAAGAAATCGCCGTCCAGCATCGGCCCCACCGTGAGATAGCCGATGAGCACCGAGGGAATGGCCAGCAGGATCAGCGGCACCGTGACTACCCAGGGCGACTCGTGCGGCTCGACTGGGCCGTGGTGGCCGTGGTCATCGTGCGCATCGGCATGGCTGTCGCCAGCGTGGGCATCGTGGTCCGCACCGTGGCCATGGCCGTCGTCATGGGACGCTTCCTCGCGGAAGCGCTCCTTGCCGTGGAAGGTGAGGTACAGCAACCGGAAGCTGTAGAAACTGGTGACGAACACACCGATCAGCACCGCCCAGTAGCCGTACTGCGCTATCCAGCCGTGGTTGGCGTGGGCATTGTGCGCCGCCGCCTCGATGATGGTGTCCTTGGAGAAGAAGCCCGACAGGAAGGGCGTGCCCACCAGCGCCAGCGTGCCGATCAGGCTGGTGACGTAGGTGATGGGCATGTACTTGCGCAGCCCGCCCATCTTGCGCATGTCCTGCTGGTGATGCATGCCGATGATCACGCTGCCGGCGGCCAGGAACAGCAGCGCCTTGAAGAACGCGTGGGTCATCAGGTGGAACACTGCGGCCGAATAGGCCGACACGCCCAGCGCCACCGTCATGTAACCCAGCTGCGACAGGGTGGAATACGCCACAACGCGCTTGATGTCGTTCTGGACGATGCCGATGAGGCCGGTAAACAGCGCCGTGGTGGCGCCAATGAACAGCACGAACGACAGCGCCGCCTCGCTCTGCTCGAACAGCGGCGACATCCGCGCCACCATGAAGATGCCCGCCGTCACCATGGTGGCGGCGTGGATCAGCGCCGAGATAGGCGTGGGGCCTTCCATCGAGTCGGGCAGCCACACGTGCAGCGGAACCTGCGCCGACTTGCCCATGGCGCCGATGAACAGGCAGATGCAGATGAAGCTGATCACCTGCACTTCCACCGGATTGGAGAGCACCTGCCAGGTGTGCCCAAACAGCGCCACCTGGCCCGACCACAGGCTGAAGGTGGCGTGCAGCTCGGCGTTGCTGGCGTGGCTGAACGCGGTGGCGTAGTCCAGCGTGCCAATCCACGCCAGCACGCCGGCGATGCCCAGCAAGAAGCCAAAGTCGCCCACCCGGTTCACCAGGAAAGCCTTGAGATTGGCGAAGATGGCGGTGGGCCGCTTGTACCAAAAGCCGATGAGCAGGTACGAGACCAGGCCCACCGCTTCCCAGCCAAAAAACAGCTGCAGGAAATTGTTGCTCATCACCAGCATCAGCATGCTGAAGGTGAACAGCGAGATGTAGCTGAAGAAGCGCTGGTAGCCGGGGTCTTCGGCCATGTAACCGATGGTGTAGACATGCACCAGCAGCGAAACGAAGGTGACTACCACCATCATCATGGCGGTGAGCCGGTCAACCATGAAGCCGATGTGGGCCGAGTAGCCGCCGACTTCGTAAAATGTGTAGATGTTTTGGTTGAACGGGTCGGCAGCCTGCGCCGTCAGCTGCCAAAGCACCAAGCCCGACAGCGCGCAGCTGATCGCCACGCCCAGGATGGTGACCCAGTGCGCGCCGGCGCGGCCTATCTGCTTACCGAAGAATCCGGCGATCAGACTGCCCAACAGCGGCGCCAGGGCGATCACCAGCAGCGTGTTCATGGAGATCATCGCGCGCTCAGCCCTTGAGTGAATCGAGTTCGGAAACGTTGATGGTCCGCGTGTTGCGGAACAGCGTCACCAGGATGGCCAGGCCGATGGCGGCTTCGGCGGCGGCCACGGTGAGGATGAAGAACACGAAGATCTGGCCGGACGGGTCGCCCAGGAAACGCGAGAACGCCACGAAGTTCATGTTCACCGAGAGCAGCATCAGCTCGATGCACATCAGCAGGACGATCAAGTTCTTGCGATTGATGACGATGCCGCCAAGCGAGATGCAGAACAGCACCGCGCCCAGCGCGAGGAAGTGGCCCAGGGTGATCACCGCTTGTCCTCCTGGCGTGGCTCGGACGGCACTTTCACCAGTCGCACGCGGTCATGGCGGCTTACGGCCACCTGCTTGGATGGGTCTTGGTGCTTGGTGCCGGGACGGCGGCGCAGCGTCAGCATCACCGCCACCACCAGCGCCACGGTGAGGATCACCGCTGCGATCTCGAACGGAAGGATGTAGCGGGTGAACAAGGCCTCGCCCAGCCACTCGATGTTGGACTTGCCCAGCGCCTCCGCCGGATCCGTGGCCGGCATCGCGGCATCGAAGCGCTGGCGGCCGATCAGCAGCATCATCTGGGCGGCCATCAGCACCATCACCAGGGCGGCCGCCGGCAGGTAGCGGGTGTAGCCCTCGCGCAGCGGCGTGGTGTTGATGTCCAGCATCATCACCACGAACAGGAACAGCACCATTACCGCGCCGATGTAGACCAGCACCAGCACCACGCCCAGGAACTCGGCCTGCAGCAGCAGCCAGAGGCAGGCGGCCGAAAAGAACGTGAGCACCAGCGACAGCACCGCGTGCACCGGGTTGCGGGCCAGGATCACTCCCAGCGCGGCCACTACCGTCACGGTGGCGAATATCCAGAAGGCAGCGAGTTCGTAGCTCATATCGGTTCCTGTCCCCTGCCCTCAGCGGTAGGCCGCGTCGGCGGCCCGGCGTTGCGCGATTTCTTCTTCGAAGCGGTCGCCGATGGCCAGCAGCTGCTGCTTGCTGACGATGCTCTCGCTGCGCTTCTCGAAGTGGTACTCGTGGATGTGGGTCTCGACGATGGAGTCCACCGGGCAGCTTTCTTCGCAGAAGCCGCAATAGATGCACTTGAACAGGTCGATGTCGTAGCGGGTGGTGCGGCGCGAACCATCGTCGCGCGGCTCGGAATCGATGGTGATGGCCAGCGCCGGGCACACCGCCTCGCACAGCTTGCAGGCAATGCAGCGCTCTTCGCCGTTGGGGTAGCGGCGCAGCGCGTGCAGGCCGCGGAAGCGCGGCGACTGCGGGAACTTCTCGAACGGGTAGTTCACCGTGTAGGTAGGCTTGAACATGTAGCCGAACGTCAGCCGCAGCCCGGCCAGCAGCTCCAGCAGCATCAGTGACTTGAGGTAGTTGGTGATGCGGTTCATGTCTGCCTCAGGCCCCGATGGTGAACCAGTTGTTGTAGGCCATGATGGCCGTCACGAAGATCCAGACGATCGTGATCGGGATGAACACCTTCCAGCCCAGGCGCATGATCTGGTCATAGCGATAGCGCGGGAAGGTGGCCCGGAACCACAGGAAAGTGAAGGCGAAGAACGTGAACTTCAGCGCCAGCCACCACCAGCCTGGCGCGCCCAGCGCGCCCCAGGACGGCGGGAACGGCGACAGCCAGCCGCCCAGGAACAAGATGGCGGTGAGCAGGCTCACCAGCATCATGTTGGCGTATTCGGCCAGGAAGAAGATGGCGAACGCCGAGCCGGAATACTCCACGTGGAAGCCCGCGACGATTTCCGACTCGCCTTCGGCCACGTCGAAGGGTGCGCGGTTGGTTTCGGCCACGCCCGAGATGAAGTAGATGATGAACAGCGGGAACAGCGGCAGGAAGAACCACTCCAGCGCACCCATGTCCCCGGCCTGGGCGTGGACGATGGCGCTCAGATTCATCGTGCCAGCGGCCACCAGCACGCCCACCAGGGCGAAGCCCATGGCGATTTCGTAGCTCACTACCTGCGCCGCCGAGCGCAGCGCGCCCAGGATGGCGTACTTGGAGTTCGAGGCCCAGCCACCCAGGATGATGCCGTAGACGCCCATCGAGGTGAGAGCCAGCAGCACCAGCAGGCCGGCGTTGACGTCGGCCAGCACCACGCCGTCGTCGAACGGGATCACCGCCCACGCCGCGAGCGCCGGCGCCAATGCCAGCAGCGGCGCCAGCCGGAACAGCAGCGGGCTGGCGGAACTGGGGATCACCAGCTCCTTGAACAGCATCTTGAACACGTCCGCGAAGGCCTGTATGAAGCCTATGCCCATGAAACCGCCGATGAACTGCGGCCCCTTGCGCACGTGCATGATGCCGATCACCTTGCGCTCGGCCAGCGTGTAGAACGCCACGCCGATGGTGATGGGCAGCACGATCACGATGATCTTGACCAAGGTCCAGACCAGCAGGCCCCCATCGCCGAAGGAGAGGAAGAACTCGCGGATGGCGTCGATCATCTCAGGCCCCTACCACCGCAAGCCGCGCCACTGGTGACATCGGCGCGGTGGCTTCATAGCCGGACTCGATCCACACCGCGCCCTTGGGCACGCGCGGGCTCACCGCCACCGGCAGCGCCGCACTGCCCACGCCGTCGCCAACCTTGGCGATGGCGCCGTCCGACAGGCCGCGGGCCAGGGCTTCTTCGGGGTGGAGCACCAAGCGTGCGCCGTGGGTGAGCGGATGCGCGTTCAGCGCGGTCGCCCGCCGCAGCACGGCGTCGGCGCGATAGATCGGCGTGCTGGTGATGCGCTCCAGGCCCGGTTCCGCCTTGCCCAACTCCGCCAGTCCGGCGACCGCCTTGGGCGATACCGGCGACAGCGCTGCACGCAGGCCCGCCAGGTCGGTGAACGCAAACCCGTCCAAGCCCAGTTGCCCGCCGAGGGCGCGCAGCACGCGCCAGCCGGCGCGCGCCTGGCCCGGCAGCTTGCCGCCGGCTTGGGTGGCTTGATCGGTGCCATCGAGATTGGTCAGCGTAGCTTCGATCTCCGGAAGCAGGCCGATCGGCAGGATCACGTGCGCCAGCTTCTTGAGTTCGTCCGAGGCATAGGCGGCAAATGCCACCACCTTGCCGCCCGCGAGCGCCTGCAGCGCCTTGGCGCCGTGGGCGAAATCGAACTGCGGCTCGACGCCATACAGCAGGTACGCCGGCAGCGGCTGCGCCAACATGGCGCCGGCGTGCCGGCCCTGGCCCTGCGGCAGCACGCCGTGGCGCGCCAGACCCAGCGCGTTCGCGCCCTGCGGGATGCGGTTGAGCTTGGCGCCCGTGGCGGTGGCGAGGGCACGCGCCGCGGCGCGCAGCCAGGACGCTTGGGCGTGGCACTCGGCCAGCTCACCCAACACGATGACGGCATTGCTGGCCTTGGACAGCGCATCGGCCATCGCCTGCGTGCCGTCGTGCGGCAGTGCGGCGATGGCGGCGGGCAGGGTGGCGCCGGCCGCTTGTGCCACGGCAGCCAGCGCGCCAGGCAGCTGCGACGGCGGCACGATGCGCTGCCCCGCCACCGCAAACGTGTGCTCGAAGTCGACCGGGTTGATGGCATACACCCGGGCGCCGCGCTTGCCAGCCTTGTGCAGGCGCTGGTGCAACAGGGGCAGCTCATGGCGCAGGTTGCAGCCCACCAGCAGCACCGCGTCGGCCTGCTCCAGCGCCGCGGACGGCAGCTCGAAGGGCTCGGCGAATCCGCCGTCGGAATAATCCAGGGCCTTGAGGCGGTGGTCGAGGTGCGTCGTGCCCATGCCCTTGGCAAGTGCGGCCAGCAGCGCACCTTCCTCGTTGGACGTGGCCGGATGTGCCAGCACGCCCAGGGCGGCGCCGGCGTCCTTGAGCAGCTTGGCGGCCAGCGGCAGCGCTTCGTCCCATGACGCCTCGCGCCAGCTGTCGCCCTCGCGCAGCAGCGGCTGGGTGGCGCGGTCGGGCGCGGCCAGGCCCTGGTGCGAATAGCGGTCGCGGTCGGACAGCCAGCACTCGTTCACCGCTTCGTTGTCGCGCGGCACGGTGCGCATCACGTCGCCGCGGCGCGCGTGCAGGTACAGATTCGAGCCCAGCGCGTCGTGGTAGCCGAGGCTTTCGCGCGCTACCAGTTCCCAGGCGCGGGCGCGATAGCGGAATACCTTGTTGGTGAGCGCGCCCACCGGGCAGACGTCGATGACGTTGCCCGAGAGTTCGGTCATCAGCGGCTTGCCGTCATAGGTGCCAATCTGCAGGTGCTCGCCGCGGTTCATGCCGCCCAGCTCGAAGGTGCCGGCCACGTCCGAGGTGAAGCGGATGCAGCGCGTGCACTGGATGCAGCGGGTCATGTCGGTGGCCACCAGCGGGCCCAGGTCCTCGTCGGTGAGCACGCGCTTGCGGTCGACGTAACGCGACACCGAGCGGCCGTAGCCCATGGCCACGTCCTGCAGCTCGCACTCGCCGCCCTGGTCGCAGATGGGGCAGTCCAGCGGATGGTTGATCAGCAGGAACTCCATGACGTTGCGCTGCGCATCCAGCGCGCGCTTGGTCTGGGTGGTCACCTTCATGCCTTCCATCACCGGCGTGGCGCAGGCCGGCGCGGGCTTGGGCATTTTTTCCACGTCCACCAGGCACATGCGGCAGTTGGCGGCGATGGGCAGCTTTTCGTGGTAGCAGAAGCGCGGAATAGGAATGCCGGCCTTGTCGGAGGCGTGGATGATCATCGAGCCCTTGGGCGCCTGCATGGGCACGCCATTGATCTCGATGTTCACCACGTCCGGAGCAACGGCCGGTGCGACAGGAACGGCGCTCATGCGGCCTGCTCCGCACTGACCAGGCAGCCGGCGGCTTCGTCGTCCACATAGAAGCGGCCGTTGACGATGGCGTACTCGAACTCATGCCAGTAGTGGCGCAGGAAGCCCTGCACCGGCCACGCGGCCGCCTCGCCAAACGCGCAAATGGTGTGGCCTTCGATCTGGCCGGCCGCACCCTTGAGGCGGTGCAGGTCATCCATGGTGGCGTGGCCTTCGGCGATGCGGGTGAGCACGCGATACATCCAGCCGGTGCCCTCGCGGCACGGCGTGCACTGCCCGCAGGATTCGGCGTAGTAGAAGCGCGCGATGCGCTGGCAGGCGCGCACCATGCAAGTGGTGTCGTCCATCACGATCACCGCGCCCGAGCCCAGGCCCGACCCGGCTTTCTGGATCGAGTCGTAGTCCATGGTGCAGGCCATCATGTTCTCGGCCGGCAGCACCGGCATGGACGAGCCGCCGGGGATGACCGCCTTGAGTTTGCGGCCGGGCCGGATGCCGCCGGCCATGGCCAGCAGTTCACTGAACGGCGTGCCGAGGCGGATCTCGAAATTGCCCGGGTTGGCGACGTGGCCAGACACCGAAAAAACTTTCGGGCCGCCGTTGTTCGGCTTGCCCAGGTCCAGGAACCACTCGGCGCCGTTACGCAGGATGGCCGGCACCGAAGCATAGGTCTCGGTGTTGTTGATGGTGGTGGGCCGGCCAAACAGGCCGTAATTGGCCGGGAACGGCGGCTTGTAGCGCGGCTGGCCCTTCTTGCCTTCCAAGGATTCCATCATCGCGGTCTCTTCGCCGCAAATGTAGGCGCCGGCGCCCAGCGCCGTGTACATATCCACGTCCACGCCCGAGCCCAGCAGGTCCTTGCCCAGCCAGCCGTGCGCGTAGGCTTCCTTCAGCGCCTCCTCGAAATGCTCGAACGGCTCGTGGTGGAACTCGCCGCGCAGGTAGTTGTAGGCCACCGTGCAGCCGGTGGCGTAGCAGGCGATGGCCATGCCCTCGATCACCGCGTGCGGGTTGTAGCGCAGGATGTCCCGGTCCTTGCAGGTGCCCGGCTCGGATTCGTCCGAATTGCACAGGATGTATTTCTGCCCCGGCGCGCTGCGCGGCATGAAGCTCCACTTCAAGCCGGTGGGGAACCCGGCGCCGCCTCGGCCACGCAGGCCGGACTGCTTCACGGCGTCGATCACGGCCACCGGATCGGTCTTCTCCGCCAGGATCTTGCGCCATGCGGAATAACCGCCGGTCTTGAGGTAGTTCTCGTACGACCACGGCTTGTCGAAGTGCAGCGTGGTGTAGACCACGCTGTGCTCCTGCGGCGCCGGACCGACCGGCCCCGTGGGCTGGGAATAGTGGGAATGATGCGCCATGGCCTGCCTTACTCCAATCCGTCCAGCAGCGAATCTACCTTCGCCGCGGTGAGCTTCTCGTGGTAATGGCCGTCGATCACCATCATCGGGGCCGCGGAACACGCGGCCAGGCACTCTTCCTCCACTTTCAGGAAGATGCGGCCGTCAGGGGTGCTCTCGCCGTGCTTGATGCCCAGCTTGCGCTCGCATTGGCGAACGATGTCTTCGGCGCCGTTGAGCCAGCAGCTGATGTTGGTGCAGATGGCCACCTTGTGCCGGCCCACCGGCACCAGGTCGAACATCGAATAAAACGTCGCCACTTCGTAGGCCCACACTGGCGGCAGGCCCAGGTACTTGGCGGTGGCGGCGATGATCTCGTCGCTCAGCCAGCCACCGTTCTGCTCCTGCGCGGCCATCAGGCCCTGGATGACGGCCGAGCGCTTGCGGTCGGCCGGGAATTTGGCCGCCCAGTGGTCGATATGGCTGCGCGTCGCGTCGCTCAGCGCGACCATCGGGTCGACGTGCTGGCAGGCGGCGAAGTTTCCAGTAGCTTTCATCGGTCAGAACCCTTAGCGGTCGATTTCGCCGAACACGATGTCGTAGGTGCCGATCATGGCCACCACGTCGGGCAGCATATGGCCGCGCACGATGGTGTCCATGGACGACAGGTGGGCGAAGCCAGGCGCGCGCAGCTTGAGGCGGAACGGCTTGTTGGCACCGTCGGAGACGATGTAAGCACCAAACTCGCCCTTGGGCCCTTCCACCGCGGCATAGG
>JANNQY010000183.1:0-10691 GCA_031400995.1 Lysobacteraceae bacterium | reverse complement strand
GTGGCCGCTTGCACGCGACGCTGCCGGCGTTCACTCTAAATCTCTATCCCCGCGAGCGAACTCCCATGCCCACCGTCCTGGTCACCGGCGCCACCGGCTTCCTCGGCCAGCACCTGCTGCACGAACTCGTGGCCACCGGCGCCACCGTGCGCGGCCTGTCGCGTTCCGCCGCCGGCGACGCCGCGGTGGCGGCGCTGGGAGCGCAGCCGGTGCGCGGCGACATGGCGGACGCTGCCGGCCTGCGGGCTGCCGTGGCCGGCGTGGAGGCGGTGTTCCACACGGCCGCCGACACCAATAACTGGGGTCCGGGCGATGCGGCGCAAACGCGCACCAACGTGGGCGGCACGGCGCTGCTGATCGAGGCGGCACGCGCGGCGGGCGTAACCACGTTCGCCCACACCTCCAGCGTGTCGGCGTATTCGCACCTGGTCACCGGCGTGCTGCGCGAGGACTCACCGCAGCGCGGCGGCGAGTCGTGGATCAACTACGAGCGCACCAAGTACGCCTCCGAGCGGCTGGTGCGCGAATCGGGCCTGCCGTTCCTGGTGTTCCAGCCCTCGCACATCCTGGGCCCGGGCGATCGCAACAACTGGTCCAAGCTCATCCGGCTGATTGATGCAGGCAAGTTGCCCGGCGCGCCGCCGGGCTCGGGCTCGTTCGCCGACGTGCGCGAGATCGCTAGGGCCCAGGTGCGCGCGTGGCGGCAGCCGGCGCGCGACGAGACCTGGCTCACCGGCGGTGAGCACGCCAGTTTCCTAGCGCTAGTGCAGGAAGTAGGCCGTCAGCTGGGTAAACCCACGCCGTCGCGCGCCATGCCTGAGATCGCGCTAAAGATTTACGCACGCACGTTGGACCTGGTGTCGCGCGTGACGCGCCGCGAACCCGAACTAACGCCGGTGGCGGCCACTTTTACCTGCAAGCACCTGCAGGTGGATTCAGGCAAGGCCGAGCGCGAGCTGGGCTATCGCAGCACGCCGCTGCCGCAGCTGTTGGCCGACACCATTGCTTGGCTGCGGGCCGAGGGCCTGCTGGCGCCTCAGCCCCCGTCAGCCAGCCCGTAGCGCGCCAGGATTTCCGCAGCCGAGGCCGGCTTGGAGAACAGATAGCCCTGGCCCAGGCTCAGGCCCAGCTGCTGCAGCTGTTCGCGCTGCTCCGCAGTCTCGATGCCTTCCGCGATCACTTCCAGACCCAGCGACTGCGCCATCAGCTGGATGGCGCGGACGATGGTGCTGCCGCTGCCGTTATCGCCGCTGCGCAGCTCGGCGACGAAGCTGCGGTCCACCTTCAGGCCGTGCAGCGGGAAGCGGTGCAGGTAGCTCAGCGACGAGTAGCCGGTGCCAAAATCGTCCAGTAGCGTCAGCACGCCGGCGTCGCGCAGCCGGCCCAGGCAGCCCTGCACCAGCTCGGGCTGCTCCAGCAGCGCGCCTTCGGTCACTTCCAGCCGCAGTTGCCCGGGCTTCACCGCATGGCGCGACATCAGCTCCAGCAAACGCTGGTCGAAGTCCGGCGCCCGCAGGTGCCGCGGCGAGACATTGAGCGCGGCGTAGGCGCCGTGCGCGGAAAGCCGGCGCAGATCGGCGCAGACCAAGTCGTAGAGCTGCCAGTCCATCGGCTCCAGGCTGCCGGTTTCCTCGGCGATGGCGATGAACTCGCCCGGTGCCAGAAGGCCGCGCTGCGGGTGGTGCCAGCGCATCAGCGCCTCGAAGCCCACCAGCTTGCCGTCGGCCAGGCTGACGATGGGCTGGTAAAACGGCTCGAATTCGCGGCGCTGCAGCGCGCGGCGCAGGTCACCTTCGAGTTCAAGCAGCTTGAGCGCGGCGTCGTGCAGGTGTTCGTCGAACAGCGAATAGCGCTGGCGGCCGTTGGCCTTGGCGCGGTACATCGCCACGTCGGCGTCGCGCAGCAATTCCTCGGGGCTGCGGTAGCGCCCGTCCACCAGCGCGATGCCGATGCTGGCCGAGGTGTAGAGCTCCTTGCCGGCGATGCGCATGGGTTCGGCCAGCGATTTGATCACCCGCTCGGCCACGGCCACCGCGTCTTCGGCGGTGTGGATGAAATCGAGCACGATGGCGAATTCGTCGCCGCCCAGCCGCGCCACGATGTCCGGGTCGCGCACGCAGCGGCTGATGCGTCGCGCGGCTTCCTTCAATAGCTCGTCGCCCACCAGGTGGCCGACCGAATCGTTCACCACCTTGAAGCGATCGAGGTCCAGGAACAGCACTGCGAACAGCTGGTGAGGGTCATGCCGGAAGCGCGCCAGCGCTATGCCCATGCGCTCCAACAGGTGGCTGCGGTTGGGCAAGCCGGTGAGGGTGTCGTGCATGGCCTCGTGCTTGAGCTTGTGCTCCATGCGCTCGCGCACTGAAATCTGGTCGAGTAGTTCGCGGTTGGCATCGGCCAGCTCACTGGTGCGCGATGCCACCCGCTGCTCGAGTTCGGCGTAGGCCTCGCGCAGCGACTCGGTGGCCCGACGGCGCTGCAGCGCCTGGGCGATGTGGAAGGACACGAAGCTCAGCAGCTCCTGGTCGCGCTTGGTGTAGAGATAATCCGGCGTGTAGCTCTGCACCGCGATCACGCCCACCGCCCGGCCTTCCAAGTGCAGCGGCACGCCCAGCCAGCACACCGAGGGCGTACCGAAGGACTGCACCTTTCCTTGCGCCACCAGGTCGTGGATGGCATCACGGTCGGCCAGCAGCGGCTGGCCCGACGCCAGCACGTATTCGGTGAGGCCCTTGGCCAGGCGCCGGCGCGGCCGCTTCTGGTCGCGTTAGTCCACCGAATAGGGAAACTCCAGCTCGCTGCCGTCGTCTGTGAGAACGGCGATGAAAAAATTGCGGGCGTCCAGCAGGTCGCTGACGATGCCATGCACCTGGGAATAGAACACCTCGATGCTCTCGCTGCTGGCCGCCTGCTCGGCGATCCGGAACAGCGCCGCCTGCAGCTTCTCGCTGCGCTCGCGCTCCACCACCTGCTCGCGCAGCTCATGGGTGCGTGCATCCACGCGGCGCTCCAGCTCCTCCTGGGCATCGCGGCGGGCCAGTGCGGTGAGGATGTGCTGGGCCACGTACCCCAGCAGCACGCGCTCATCGTCGCTGTAGCGCGAGTGCGGGTCGTAGCTTTGCACGACCACGGCGCCGCGCACCACGCCCTCGTCCACCATGGGCACGCCCAGCCAGTCCTCGCTGTCGGGGCCGAGGCTTTCGTCGCGGCTGACCCCCAACTCGCGGCGCACTTCGTCCGAGGGCCCCAGCACGGGCCGCCCGCCTCGGATCAGGGCCAGGGTGAGGCTGTTGCTCATCGACGCTACCGGGATCTCTTCCAGTGGGTCCGGGCAGATCGGATCCTGGGTATCGGCGAAGTAGATGAAGCGCATCGTCTCGGGCTCGGGCGAGTAGCGCACGATGTAGAAATTCTCGGCGTACATCAGCCGGCCGACGATTTCGTGCAGGCCGCGCAGCACCTCGGGCGTGTCCTGGTCGGAGCTGGCCAGGTCGCTGATGGCAAACAGCGCGCGCTGCAGGCGCTCGGCGCGGCCCAGCCGCTCCACGTCCACCCGCAGCCGCTGGACTTCGGCGGCCAGCGCAGCAGGATCCCCACCGTGCGCGGAGTGCGTCGGGGCGGCCGGGTTCGGCGTGATTGGGCGCTGCGTCATTGGGCTTGCACTGCCCTCCCCAAGGGTTGGTTCGAGTGTATCAGCCGGCTTGGGCGACGCCTGCCAGCACCGTGGCGGTGTCGCCGCAGGCCACCAAACGGCCTGCGTCCAGCACGGCGGTGCGCTCGGCCAGCGCACGGGCGGCGCTGAAGTCGTGGGTGATGAACAGCAGTGCCAAACCACGCTCGCGCTTGAGCCGCGCCAGCAGTGCCAGCACGCCGGCGCGGTGGTGGGCGTCCAGCGCCGATACGGCTTCATCGCACACCAGCAGCTCGGGGTCGGTGGCCAAGGCGCGGGCAATGGCCACGCGCTGGCGCTGGCCGCCGGAAAGTTGATGCGGATGGCGTTCGGACAGCGTGGAATCCAGCCCCACGGCGCCGAGCAAGGCCAAGGACTTGGCGCGTCGCGAGGCGGTATCGCCCAGGTCGTGGATGCGCAGCGGCTCGCTGATGATCTCGCTCACGCGCATGCGCGGGTCCAGCGAGGCGTAAGGGTCCTGGAACACCACGCCGATGCGCCGGCGCAGCGCGCGCAGGCGCCCGGGTCCGGCCGCCAGCAGGTCTTCGCCATCCAGCAGGATGTGGCCGGTGGTGCCGCGCCGCGCCAGCCGCAGCAGCGCCCGGCCGAGCGTGCTTTTACCGCTGCCGCTTTCGCCCACCAGGGCCAGGCATTCGCCGCGGTGCAGGTGCAGGTTGGCGTCGTGCAGCGTGTGCGCGGGGGCATTGGGGTAGCGCACGCTGAGTTGCTCGACTTGCAGCAGCCTCGGGCCCGGCGCGCTGGCCGTGGGCGCGGGCAGCCGGTCAGCAGCCAGCAGTTCGCGCGTGTAGGCGTGCTGCGGGCGCTGGAAAACCTCGCGGGCGTCGCCCTGTTCCACCAGCGCGCCGCGCTGCAGCACCGCGACGCGCTGGGCAAAGTCCGCGACTTGGGCCAGGTCATGGCTCACCAGCAGCACCGCCAGCCCCAGTTCGCGGCGCAGGCGCTCTATCAACGTTAGCGCCTCGCGCGACAGCCGAGGATCCAGCGCCGACGTGGGCTCATCGGCCAGCAGCAGCGCCGGCGCGCCAGCCAGCGCCAGCGCCAGCAGCGCGCGCTGGCGCTGGCCGCCCGAAAGTTGATGCGGGTAGCGCGCCAGCAGCGCGGCCGGCAGCTCAAGGCGTTCGAACAGGGCGCCCGCCTCGCGCTGCGCCTGGGCCTTAGAAAGTCCGCGCAGGTGCCGCAGGCTCTCCACCAGCGGGATGCCGACCGGACGCAGCGGATGCAGGCTGGCCTGCGGGTCCTGCGGCATCCAGGCCACGGTGCGGCCGCGCAGCGCATGGTGCCCGGGCGAACCCAGCGCTACCGCCCGTTCGTCCACGCGCAGCTCGCCCTCGGCGCGCAGCCCCGGCGGCAGCAGCCCCAGCAGCGCCAGCACGGTGAGGCTCTTGCCGCTGCCGCTTTCGCCCACCAGGCCCAGGCATTCGCCGGCGGCAAGTTCGAGGTCCAGCGGGCCCAGCAGGCACGTGTTGCCGGCATGCACGTACAGCCCGCGCAGAGCGAACGCCGCGCTCATGCGCCGCCCCCGCGCACGTCCAGCCAGTCGCGCAGGCCATCGCCCAGGAACTGGAATGCCGCCAACGTGGCCACCAGGAAACCAGCCGGGAACAGCAGCGCCCACGGCGCCGTATCCAGCTCCTGGCTGCCTTCGCTGAGCAGGGTGCCCCAGCTGGCCGAAGGCTCGTCCAAGCCCAGTCCCAGGAAGCCCAGGAAACTTTCCACCAGGATGGCCTGCGGCAGGATCAGGCCCAGGTAGACAACGGCCAGCGGCAGCAGGTTCGGCAGCAGGTGCCAGCGCAGCACCTGGTCGAAGCGGGCGCCGGCCGCGCGCGCCGCGAGTACGAACGGCGCCTCGCGCAGGCGCGCCGCTTCCGAGCGCACCACGCGCGCCAGGTCAATCCACACGTAGCCGCCAATGGCCGCCAGCAGCAGCCACAGCGAGCGCCCGAACAGGCTGAGCAGCAGGATCACGATCAGCAGGAAGGGCAGCGCCGACAGCACGTCCAGCGCGCGCACCATGGTCCGTTCGATGCGGCCGCCGGCATAGCCGGCAATGGCGCCGTAGGCCAGCCCCAGCCCCAGCGCCATCGCGGTGGCCAGCGCGCCCACGGTGAGCGACAGCCGCCCGCCCGCGAGGGTGCGCGCCAGGATGTCGCGGCCGATGGCATCGGTGCCGAACCAGTGCCCCTGCGCCAGCGACGGTGCTGCCGACAGCGCGCTCCAGTCCGGCCGGTGCGGGTCGTGCCCGGGCAGCAGCAAAGCCAGCCAGCAGGCTGCAGCCACCAACGCGATCACGGCCAGGCACAGGCGGGCGGAGCGGGGCAGAGGACGCGGCGAGACCATGGCCGCATCTTAGCCGTCGGCCGGCGGGGCGTATCATGGCCACAGTCCCTTTTCGAGCACCCAGGCATGGCGTTCCCGTACTCCCGCCCCCGGCGCATGCGCCACGATGATTTTTCCCGGCGCCTGATGCGCGAGCATCGGCTGACGGTGGACGACCTGATCCTGCCGGTGTTCGTGCACGAAGCGCAGGGCCGCAGCGCGGTGGCGTCCATGCCCGGCGTGGAGCGGCAGTCGGTGGATGAACTGCTGCGCACTGCCGAGCAGGCCGCCAAACTGGGCATCCCGGCACTGGTGCTGTTCCCGGTGACTGCGCCGGAAGCGAAATCGCTCGACGCCGCCGCGGCCTGGGCCGAGGACGGCCTGGCCCAGCGCGCCATCCGTGCGCTCAAGCAGCGCTTCCCCGAACTGGGCGTGATCACCGACGTGGCCCTGGACCCCTACACCAGCCACGGCCAGGACGGCCTGGTGGACGCCAGCGGCTACGTGGTGAATGACGAAACCGTTGACGCACTGGTGCTGCAGGCGCTGTCGCACGCCGATGCCGGCGCCGACGTGGTGGCGCCCAGCGACATGATGGACGGCCGCATCGGCGCCATCCGCGAGGCGCTTGAAGAGGCCGGGCACGTCAACACACGCATCCTGGCCTACAGCGCCAAGTACGCCTCGGCCTTCTACGGCCCGTTCCGCGACGCCGTCGGCAGCGCCGGTGCGCTGGGCAAGGGCAACAAGTACACCTACCAGATGGACCCCGCCAATTCCGACGAAGCCCTGCGCGAAGTGGGTCTGGACCTGGAAGAAGGCGCCGACATGGTGATGATCAAGCCCGGCCTGCCTTACCTCGATATCGTCCGCCGCGTGAAGGACCACTACGGCGCGCCCACCTTCGTGTACCAGGTGAGCGGCGAGTACGCGATGCTCAAGGCTGCCGCCATCAACGGCTGGCTGGACGAGCGCGCCTGCGCGCTGGAAGCGCTCACTTCGATCAAGCGCGCCGGCGCCGATGCGGTGCTCACCTATTTCGCGCTCGATGCCGCGCGCTGGCTCAAGGAGTCCTGAGATGACGTCACGCTATGCGGTATTCGGCCACCCGGTGGCGCACTCGCTGTCGCCGCGCATCCATGCTGCTTTCGCGCGCCAGGCCGGGCTGGACATCGAGTACCTGGCCATCGACGCCGCGCCCGAGGATTTCGCCGCCGCCCTGCACACCTTCGGCGCCATCGGTGGCCTGGGCGCGAACGTGACGCTGCCGCACAAGGAGCGCGCGGTGGCGCTGTGCAGCCAGCTCAGCGACCGCGCCAAGCGGGCCGGCGCAGTGAATACGCTCACCCGCGCCGGAGCCCTGTGGCACGGCGACAACACCGATGGCGTGGGCCTGGTGCACGACCTCACCGAACGCCGCCGCCTGGACTTGCGCGGCCGCCGCGTGCTGCTGCTGGGCGCCGGCGGCGCCGCGCGCGGCGTGGCGCCGGCCCTGCTTGATGCCGGCATCGGCGAGCTGTGGATCGTGAACCGCAGCGCCGAAAAAGCCGACGCGCTGTCGGACGCGCTGGGCGAACCTGGCCGCGTGCATACGCGCTACATCGAAGACCTGGCCCAGTTGGGCAGCTTCGACATGCTGGTGAACGCCACCTCGGCCGGACGCGGCGGTGCCGGCCTGGCGCTGCCGTTCTCGCTGGCCTCCACCCGTAGCCTGGCGGTAGACCTGAGCTATGGCGAGGCGGCCATCGCCTTCCTGGCCTGGGCCCACGCCGCCGGCTGCGAGTACCGCTACGACGGCCTGGGCATGCTGGTGGAGCAGGCCGCCGAAAGTTTCGCGATCTGGCACGGCCGGCGGCCGGATACCGAGGCGGTGTTCGCCGAACTCTCGGCCAGGGCGGACAGCCTGCACACCGCCGATTGAGGGGCTGCCCGCGCCGATTGCGGCGCGGGCAGCCGTGGCCGTCGCGCTTCGCGGACTATTCGCGGTCGAAGTTGATCCGCACGTTTTTCACCGTGTTGCTCACCAGCGCCACGTCGAAATTCGGACGGCCACCGCGCTTCTTGATCAGCACGTCTTCGCCGTCGTCCACCGACACTTTGTAGTCCTCGCTGATCGCGGCCT
Source organism: Lysobacteraceae bacterium (assembly GCA_031400995.1). Taxonomy (GTDB): domain Bacteria; phylum Pseudomonadota; class Gammaproteobacteria; order Xanthomonadales; family Xanthomonadaceae; genus Arenimonas. The sequence goes on along the minus strand of JANNQY010000183.1, from coordinate 2,562 downwards.
TGAGCGCGGTGCGCACCTTGCTGGCGATGCGGTTCTCGCCGTCGTCGCCTTCGATGACGGTGGTTACCTGGATGGCCTCGCCGCCTACCGGAGTGACCGACAGCACGATCTCGCCGGGGGATTCGGCCGCGCCGCTGAACTCTAGGCGCCATTTGTTGGACGGGGTTGCGAAGGCAGCGGCGCTGGCAAACACCAGCGTGGCGACGAGCAGGCCGCGAAGCAGGATCGAGGATTTCATGGAGGCACTCCCGGGAACCTAGGTGCCCGCACCGCCCGGTGCGGGTCTGGCGCGAGTTTGCCATGCCCGCGTGTACCCCAGGCCAGCCCTGGATTGGACCTAGGTCCTACCCCGGCCGGAACCGGCGACGTCAACCGGCCAGGTACGCATCCTTCAACCGCACGTAGTGCTGGGCGCTGTAATACAGCTGTTCGATTTCCTTGTCCGACAGCCGGCGGGCCAGCTTGGCCGGGTTGCCCAGCCACAGTTCGCCGGACTTCACCGTCTTGCCGGGCGGCACCACCGCGCCGGCGCCGACGAAGCCGTTTCTTTCCACCACTGCCCCGTCCAGCACCGTGGCGCCCATGCCGATCAGGCAGGCATCGCCCAGGGTGCAGGCGTGGATGATGGCGCCGTGGCCGATGGTGACGTCGTCGCCAATCAGGGTGGGCCAGCCGTTGGGCCGGGTGTAGGGGCCCTCGTGGGTGACGTGGACGATGCTGCCGTCCTGGATGTTGGTGCGGGCGCCGATGCGGATGAGGTTCACGTCGCCGCGCACGATGGTGCCGGGCCAGATCGAGCTGTCCTCGCCGAGGTGCACGTCGCCGATGACGCAGGCAGCGGGGTCGACGTAGGCGCGGGCGCCCAGGGTGGGCGCGATGCCCTTGAAAGGTCTCAGATTCATGGCCTTATCTTAACGCGGCACTCGCACCCGGTGGCTCCTCACGCCCTACAATGGCGCTATGGACAGCCCCACCTCGATTGACCTGCTCCCCCAGCTGGAGCAGATGCGCGCCGCCCAGCGCCGACAGCCGCCGCCCTACGCCCAGCGCGTAGCCGACCTGGACCGCCTGGCCGAGGCCATCCGCAAGTACCGCGACGAAGTGGTGAAAACCGTCTCGGCCGATTTCGGCCGCCGCTCGCGGCACGAGTCGCTGCTGGCCGAGGTGATGATCAGCCTGGATGAGATCAAGTACATGCGCGGCCACCTGCGCGCCTGGATGCGGCCGCTGCGGCGCGGGGTGAATTTGCCCTTCCTGCCGGCCCGCGGCGAGGTGCAGTACCAGCCGCTGGGCGTGGTCGGGGTGATGGCGCCCTGGAACTATCCGTTCCAGCTGGCCGTCGTTCCGCTGGCCAACGCCATCGCCGCAGGCAACCACGTGATGCTCAAGCCCTCCGAGCACACGCCGCGCACCTCCGATCTGCTGGCACGCCTGCTGTCGGAGGTATTCCCGGCTGATCGCGTGGCGGTGGTGCAGGGCGGCGCCGACGTGGGCGCCGCCTTCAGCCGCCTGCCCTTCGACCACCTGCTGTTCACTGGGTCCACCCCGGTGGGGCGCGCGGTGATGGCCGCCGCCGCCGACAACCTGACGCCGCTGACCCTGGAGCTGGGCGGCAAGTCACCGGCCCTGATCGCCCCCGGCTACCCGATCGAGCACGCCGCCGAGCGCATCGCGGCCGGCAAGTGCTTCAACGGCGGCCAGACCTGCGTGGCGCCGGACTACGTCCTGGTGCCGCGCGCACAGCGCGACGAGTTCGTGCGGGCCTACCTGGCCAGCGTGCGGCGGCGCTACCCCAGCCTGGCCAGTAACCCCGACTACACCGCCGTGGTGAACCACCGCCAGGCCGCGCGCCTGCGCGAATGGCTCGACGACGCCCGCGACCGCGGCGTCACCGTGATGCAGTACCGCCCCGACAGCGAAGTGCCGCCGCCGGGCGTGGAGATGATCCCGCCCACCGTGCTGTTGGATCCGCCCGACGAGGCGCTGGTGATGCAGGGGGAAATCTTTGGCCCACTGCTGCCGGTGAAGAGCTACGACAGCCACGACGCTGCGATTGATTACATCAACGGCCGCGACCGTCCGCTGGCGTTCTATCCCTTCGACCGCGACCGCGCGCGCCTGCAGCGCACGCTGGGCGCGGTGGTGGCCGGCGGCGTCTGCGTGAACGACACCCTGATCCAGTTCGGCCAACACGACCTGCCGGTGGGCGGCGTGGGGCCCAGCGGCATGGGCCGCTACCACGGCCACACGGGCTTCCTGACCTTCAGCAACGCGGTGTCGGTGCTCTACCAGTCGCGCCTGAACAGCATGTGGCTGCTGGATCCGCCGTTTGGCAAGCTCGCTGATTTCGTCTTGAAGATCCTCGCCCGCTGACCCCCACACTCCCACCTTCATGTAGGAGGGACTTCAGTCCCGATGCTCTTGGCATGAAAGCTATCGGGACTGAAGTCCCTCCTACAGAATCCTGTGAATCTGGAATGGCAATGAGTATTGAAAATCCGCTGCTTGCGCACGGCGAGCTGCCTGCTTTTGCGGCCATTGAGCCGGCGCATGTGAACCCCG
>JANNQY010000182.1:0-1782 GCA_031400995.1 Lysobacteraceae bacterium | reverse complement strand
CCAGCGCATCCTTAGGCAGGCCGAGCTCGGTGAGCACGCTGGCAAAGCCAAAGCCGTGAATCAGGCCGAAGCTGAAAGCCACCAGCCAGCGCCGCCGCTCCACCACCGGCCACAGGTTGTTGGCTGCCGCCAGCACCACCGACGCCGCAATGGCCGATTCCACCAGGCGCGACGGCAGCTCGATGATCTGCAGCGCCGCGAGCGACAGCGTGATCGAATGCGCGACCGTGAAGGCGGTGACCACCCACAGCACTTCCACCAGCGCCGCACGGAACGAGCCTACGCCAGTCCAGCGCCGCCGTTCATGCACCAGCACGGCGGGCAGCAGCAGCGCCAACAGGAACAGGATGTGGTCGAAGCCGATCCAGATGTGCCAGATGCCTTCCACCAGGTACTGCGCAAACTGGGCCAGCCGCGACGTCTCGCCGGCTTGCACGTTCAGCACGCCGGACTCCGGCCCCAGCACCGAGGTGTGCGCGACCCCATCGAGTTCCAGCCGCAGCAGCCCGCGATGCAGTTGGTCGATGTCGAACAGCAGGCGGTAGTTCAGCGCCAGTGCCTGCGTGCGGGACGGGCACGTGCCGGTGAAGCGCAGCACCGCGTAGGTACCATCGGTGTGGTCGTCCACCAGGTGCTCCCCCACCTGCAACGTACATGCGCCGCCGCGCTCCAGGGTGAGGCGCCCCATTGCCCAGGCAGCAATGTCGGCATGACGCGCACGGACCTCGCCCCACGTGATGTCGCCGTCACCATCGGCATCGAGGCCGATCGCGAAGTCGATGTCGCGCAGGGCGATGTCCCACTGGCCGGCCACTTCCTGGCCCTTCACCTGCAGCACGAGGTAACTGTCGCTGGCCTTGTGCGCGAGGGCCGGGACGGAAACAGACGTGCAGAGCGAAATCAGGACGGCCAGCAGCATCCGTCGGCGCATCATGGCTTGGCTTCCGGCTTGCCGGATTGCAGCGCGGGCACACCGGTTGGCACCCGCGCCGACGCCGCGCCGAGTTGCCGCATGTGCGCGTCTTCGAATCCGCTCGATTGCAGCCAGTCGCGCACTGGTTGCGCGGCGCCGGCATCCGTCGCCGCGATGGCCGCTTCCAGCAACACGCGCGCGTCGCGCGGTTCGCGTTGCACCCGGTAGTTGGCGGTCGCCAAGGCGAGCGCGGCGGGGGCATTACCAGCCAGGTGCAACTGGTAGCGTGCCTCTTCGGCCCGATGGGTGGTGTCGCCGCGGACCTTGGCGGCGGCAAACCGGTCCGCCAGCGTCTGCACGTGCGCCTTGGCGGCGGGCAGCGCGAGCGCGGTTTCGGCCAGTGCGAGGCGAAGCAGCAAGCCGTCCGACGCTTCCCAGCGGGTCAGCCATTTCACGACTTCGGCCGGGCGCCGCTGGTCCAGAAGGAAGTCGCTCCAGGCGGCCAGCAGATAGCCATCGTCGATGTCCAGCGCCAGCGCGGCGAGGAAATATCGTTCCGCTTCGTCCGGCCGTCCGCGCCAGGCCGCGACCTCGCCCAGGCGCGTGAGAAGCCACAGCCGGTTGCCCGCGTCCTGCGTCTCGTCCAGCGCGCGCTGCAAGGCGGCGGCACCGGCTTCCATCTTGCCGCCATAGGCGCGTACGAGTCCGATGCAGCCGCCATGGAGCGTGGGGCGGTCAAGCGCCGACAGGGCATCGCATTCGACCCTGGCCGCCGCGTAGTTGGCCTGCACCAGATAGATGGCGCCGCGCCAGGCGTGGGCCAGGGCAAAGTGGGGGTCGGCTTCGAGTGCACCGGCGAAATCCGCCAG
>JANNQY010000181.1:0-1598 GCA_031400995.1 Lysobacteraceae bacterium | reverse complement strand
CAGTCCCGATAGCCTTCGCAGGGAGCGATCGGGACTGAAGTCCCTCCTACAAGGGGAGTCCCTCCCACGGGTGCCCCCCGTGGTTGGGGGGCAGGTTTGGGGCAGTGACGGGGTTACTGCGCGGTCAGGTCGCGCTTTTCGCGCTCGCTGGCGGGCAATTCGCCGTGGACCAGGAACCAAGTGTTCTCTGCGATGTTGGTGGCGTGGTCGCCGATGCGCTCGATGTTCTTGGCCATGAACAACAGGTGGGTGCAGGACGTGATCTGGCGGGGGTCTTCGGCCATGTAGGTGAGTAGCTCGCGGAACAGGCCGGTGTACTCGGCGTCCAATTCAGCGTCGCGGCTGCGCACGGCCATGGAGCGGTCGGCGTCGCGCAGGCGGTAAGCTTCCAGCGCCTCGGCCACCAGTGCGTTGGCCAGCTTGGCCAGGCCCGGCAGGCCGCGGGCGGCGGACACCGGCGTGGTCTGGTTGAGCACGATGGAGCGCTTGGCGACGTTGGCAGCGTAGTCGCCGATGCGCTCGATGTCGGAAGAAATGCGCAACGCGGCATACACCTCGCGCAGGTCGCGGGCCATCGGCTGGCGCAGCGCCAGCAGGCGCAGCACGTCGTGGCTGACTTCATGCTCGAGGACGTCAATGGCCTCGTCGTTGGCGACCACGCGCATGGCGGCGTTGCTGTCGCGGCGAATCAGCACGTCAATGGCGGCGTCGAGCTGGGAGATGGCGATCTCGCCCATGCGCTTGATTTCGCCGTCCAGGCGCTTGAGCTCGCTGTCGTAACTCTTGACGATATGGTCGTTGCTGGGGGTCATCTTGGCGTCCTTGGCTTAGCCGAACCGGCCGGTGATGTAGTCTTCCGTCTGCTGCTTGGTCGGCTTGGTGAAGATGGTGGAGGTGACGCCATGCTCAATCAGCTCACCCAGGTACATGAACGCAGTGTAGTCCGAGCAACGCGCCGCCTGCTGCATGTTGTGGGTAACGATGAGGATGGTGAACTGCTGCTTGAGTTCGGAGATGAGCTGTTCGATCTTGCCGGTGGCGATTGGGTCCAGCGCCGAGGTGGGCTCGTCGAACAGGATGACCTGCGGCTTGAGCGCCACCGCGCGGGCGATGCAAATCCGCTGCTGCTGGCCGCCAGAAAGACCCAGCGCGCTCTGCTTGAGCTTGTCCTTCACCTCGCCCCAGAGCGCCGCCTGGTTCAGCGCCGCCTCCACGCGCACGTCCATCTCCGCGCGTGACAGCTTCTCGTAGTGGCTGATGCCGTAGGCGATGTTGTCGTAGATGGACATCGGGAAGGGCACCGGCTTCTGGAACACCATGCCGACGTTGCTGCGCAGTTTGTTCAGCGGATACTTCGGGTCCAGGATGTTCTCGCCATCCAGGATCACCTCACCGGTGGCGCTCTGGCCGGGATAGATGGAGTAGATGCGATTGAAGATGCGCAGGAGCGTGGACTTTCCGCAGCCCGATGGGCCAATCAGCGAGGTCACCCGCTTCTCGGGCACGTCCAGGTTGATGTCCTTGAGCGCAGTGAACGCGCCGTAGTGGAAGGCCAGGTTACGGGCTGAAAGCTTGGCGGCGCGCGGCGCGAGCTCAGC
>JANNQY010000180.1:0-1599 GCA_031400995.1 Lysobacteraceae bacterium | reverse complement strand
GCGGTGTCTCGATCTACGGCAATGAAGCGGCTCATGCGGTGGGCATCAATTTGAACTGCCGCAATTGTCCGAGCAGTCGCACGCCTTGCGTAGCTGGGAAAGCCCGACAGGCTCCTAGGCGAAGCTGTAACGTTCGGAGTGGTACTTGGACATTGGCACGCCGAGCTCGCCCAAGGCCGTCTCGACCGCATCCATCATCGGGTCCGGGCCGCAGATGAAGTACTCGTGCGTTGCATACGGCTTGGGCAGGTGGCGGCCCAGCAGCTCGGCGTTGATGCGGCCGGTCTCGCCGGCCCAGCCGGCGGGCGGCGCGGCCAGCACCAGCACAACGCGCAGGTCGAGCCGCGGCTGCAGCGCGTCGAGTTCTTCGCGGAAGATGGTCGACTCCAGGTCCTTGCTGCCGTAGAACAGGATCACCGGGCGCTTGTCGCCGCGGTCGGCCAGGGTGCGCAGCATGCTCATCATCGGCGTGATGCCGATGCCGCCGGCCACCAGCACATGCATGTCCGCCGGCTGGCCGATGGTGAACGCGCCATACGGGCCGTCGAGGTAGACGCGCTGGCCGACCGGCATCTGCTGCACCCGGGCCGTGAAATCGCCGAGGTTGCGGATCGTCATCTCGACGCGCCCACCGGGTGCCTCGGCGCTGGCCGAGAACGAAAACGGATGCCCGGTCACCGCGAACGGGCTGCGCCACACGCTCAGCCAGCCAAACTGCCCCGGCGTGAAGCGAAAGCCCGGGTGGCCCTCGGGCTCCATCACCAGCGTCGTGGCGTCGCCGCGCTCTGCCCGAACGGCCGCCACGCGGTAAGGCCGGCGCAGCATGAACAGCGGCTTGAAGACACGCACGTACAGCAGCAACGCGATCCAGAACACCACCAGGCCGATCCACAGCGCGCGCTTGCGCGGGTCTTCGAGATAGAAGCTCCAGCCGATCATGTGCACGATGCCGCCGGTGATGGCCACCAGCGCCAAGGCGATATGGGTGCGGTGCCAGAGTTCGTAGCCGATCTTCAGCTTGACGCGCCACAGCGCGGCCACCACCAGCGCGGCCAGCGCGCCGAGCGACAGCACGGCAGCCACCGCGCCGAGCGGCACCGCACCACTTTCCGGCCTGGCCAGCAACTCGGGCTGGGCCGCAAAGATGATCAGTGGGTGCGCCACCACCAGCCCGACCGCGATGAGCGAAACCTGGCGGTGAAAGTGGTAGATCACGTCTTCGCCCCAGGGTGCGGTGACGAAGCGAAAGCGCGCCGTCAGGCCGAATTGCAGGCCCATCATGGCCAGCCCGGTGTAGCCGATAGCCACCGCAAACTCGGTCCAGAAACTGCGCGCCGGCGGCATCGCGCCGGTCAACAGCGCAAACAGCGGGGCGAGGATGAAGAACAGGTAAAGCAGGAGCCAGGCGGCCCCGCGCGCGTTGAACATCGACAGCACTCCAGCAACCGTGGCACGCGCCGAGTATCGCCCAGCACAACACGGTGCGGATCGGGTGTTGTCCTGTCGCGTGTGGCCATTTGCTTGAGGTACATTTCTTTCGTCTTTGTCGATCTGCCGGGTGCTAATGCCCCTGCACGTCAGCCACCAGAAAGAAGGACG
>JANNQY010000179.1:0-1715 GCA_031400995.1 Lysobacteraceae bacterium | reverse complement strand
CCATGAGCGCGCGGGACATCGACCTCGACTATTCCGACGATGGCGTGACACTCGAGCGGGTGCTGCTCAGTGCGTGGCTGCGAACGAGGGCTGGGATATGAAGCTGAAACATCACGCACTGCTGTGGGCTGGCCTTGCGATCGGCGCCGCCCATGCCCAAGACTGCCTGCCCTTCAACCAGCCAGGTGTGAGCTCGCGCGCAGTGCGCGTCACCAGCCCGGCCGGCGAGGCCTATGCCTGGTGGTGCGCCGCCAAAGACGCTGCCGGCGTGCTGGTGTGGTCGCCCCGCACCTTCACCGTGCTCACGCGCTACCGCGATCTGCCGGCCTACGCTCGAGCCAGCGCCAGCGCGGCCGCCTCGAGCAACGTCGCCGCGGCGGGCTACGCCGAGCTGGCCAAGGCCACCAAGGCGCCGGCGGCAGGCGAAGAGGCCTACCAGTTCGCCTTGCTGCGCAACCGCGCCTGCACGACGTTGGTGAACGGCCCAGCGCCGGGCGAGTGGTCCAAGCCCTACTGCCCGCCCGCCCCGGCGCCGGTGGCCACCGCCTGGGTGGTGGGCACAGCCACCGGCACGGGCACGCAGGCGGGCACGCGCCCGGCCTACCCCTGGGCCGCAGGCGTGCGCGGCACCTTGAGCAACGGCCGGGCAACGTCCGGCCAGCCCTGCAACACGGCGGTGGGCGCCGCGCCCTATTTCGGCGTCAACAACAGAACGGACCAGGTGGCCCTATGCGTGCTCTTGTGATGATGTTGGCCCTGCTCGCCGCCCTCGGCGCGCAGGCCGCCCCGGTCGAGTGCCTGCCAGAAGAGGCCGGCGGCACCGGCAGCCAGATCCGCAAGGCTGCCGAGCCCAAGACCTACAACGCCGTGATCGCCTGGACATGCCCCGGCAACGTGCTGGTGTGGCGCGGCATCCGCGACAGCGCGCAGCACCTCGCCACACCGCGCACGCCCGAAGCGGTGCGCGCCTGGCTGGTGAAGCTGGATGTGTGGCACGCGCATGACCGCACCGGCATGTCGGACCTGGCCTACCTGGTGCCGAGCGCGAAATGAACCCGTGCACCATCTGGTTTCGGTTTGACCCGCGCAACGGGGAGCAATTCAACCACGTCGCGCTTGGGCACTCGATGCACAGGCGCCCGCTGGCAAACAGTCAGTTGCAGACCGACCAGTGGGCACGCGCGCAGTGGCGCAGGGAATTCGCTTGGCTCACAAACGACGTGCCGCCGAAGGTCACGCTGACCCCGCCTGAAGACGTGCTGACCGAGGCAGCGCCATGATGGACGCCCAGGAGCGGCAAGAGCTGCTGTTCCGCGTCGAGCGCCTGCTCGTCGATCTGGCGCCGACCCTGGGGCGCGTGTCGCCCGGCGCCTACAAGGAGGCCAGCGCAGTTTTCGCCAGCATCGTGACCGGCGAGCTGGCCGAGCCGAGCGCTGTGAGCGCGCAGTTGTACGCCGACGCCGCCGCGATGGTGCGGCCCGCCACGGTGCGCATCCCCGCAGAGATCAAAGGCAAGTTCCCGTACACCCAGCCCACCGCGCACCTGCGCGATCAACAAGCGGCGATTTAAGCCATGCTCGCGCCGCTGTCAGAAAGGCGCCGTCGTGCGCATCATTTGGCCCAACAACTCAAACCCGCCGCACCCCTATGAAACTTGAACTCAATGAGTTGCTGACGCACCCCGTCATTGCCGCAGCCGCGGGCGCCTTGCTCGG
>JANNQY010000178.1:0-7920 GCA_031400995.1 Lysobacteraceae bacterium | reverse complement strand
GTCGGGCAGGAAATAGCCAGGATCGAAGCCATCCAGCCGCGCTTCCAGGCTCAAGGCCAGCGTCGGCGACCAGCGCAGCGTGCCGCTGCCATCCAGCGCGCCGGTGGGCGTGTCGGCCTGCAGGCGGTCAAACTGCATTTGGGTTTCGTCGCCGCGGCCCGACACGATCACGCTGGCTTTCTGGCCCAGCCGAACCAACACCGCGTCGCCTTCCACGGTCCAGTCGGCCAACTGGCCGGTGGCATGCACCTGCCCGCTGGCCTGCACGGCCGCCGTGCCCGCCTCGCTGCTTTCCGGCACCAGGTTGAGATTTTCACTGGCCACGACCACGTCAAAGCGCGGCGTCTCGCCCTCGAGTTCGGCGTGGCCCGTGATGTCCACCGTGCCCTGCTCCAGGACCAGCCGCAGCGGCTGCGCGCGCAGGCGGCCGTCTTCAAGCGACAGCCGCGAGGGCTCGATGCCGAACTTGAGCTCTCCCTGAGCCACCTCGCCCTGCACGCGGGCGCTGCCGCCGGTGCCGTTGGCGGTGAGGTCGAATCGCCAGGGTTCGGACGCCTCGGCGCCAAACAGCGCCGGCTGCAGGCCCTGCGACTTGGCCACCAGCGACCACTCAGGGGCGTCGCCCTGGCCCTGCAGCGCCAGCTGCAGCGACAGTGGCCCTGGCGCACTGCCGGTGATGTCGAGTGCCAGCTTCTCCAGATCACCTTGGGCGCTGAATTGAAAATGCGAGGCGGCGGCGCCCGCTTCCGCCAGCCAGGTCCAGCGGCCCGACAGGGCGCTGCGGAAGTTCTGCGCCGGCGCATAGCTGCCGGTGAGCGACAGCCGGCCCTGCTGGCTGTTGATGGCCAGCGCATCCACGGCGAAGCCCTCGTGCTGCAGGCGCAGGCCGCGGGCAGTGATGCGGCTGGCCTGCAGCAGCGGATCTTCGCCCTCGCGGATGTCGAGCCCGAGGATCACGGTATCGGCGCTGCTCACCGGCATCGGCAGCGCCAGCCGCGGCAGGATTTCGGGCCAGCGCGGCAGCTCGATGTCCTCGTCGGCCGGTGGCAGCTGCACGCGCACGTTGTCCAGTTCGACGCGGGTGAGCTCAAGCCGGCGGCTGAGCGCGGGTATCAGCTCGGCCTGCAGGAGCACGCGGTCGGCGCGCACTTCGATCTCGCCGTTGACGAAGCGCACCCCGCGCAGCACCAGCGGGCCGCGCACCGTGCCCTCGGCCTGCTCCCAGCTCAGCGTGCCCGGCGGGAGTGCGGCCAGCAGCCGCGCCAGCAGCAGGTCGCGGCCGCCGGCGGTGGCGAGCAGCCAGGCCAGGCCGGCTGCCAAGAGCAGCGCCAGCAGCAGCGTGCCGCCGCCGAACCAGCGCAGCGGCCGTCTGCGCCGGGGCACCGCAGGGGTCGAATCGGCGCGCGCGTTCACAGGCTGGGCCCGATGTTTAGATGCAGCCGGATCTGCTGCTGGGCGTTCTCGCCAAAGCCGTGGGCGATATCCAACGCCACCGGGCCCACCGGCGAGCGCCAGCGCACGCCGACGCCAACACCCACCTGCCAGCTCACCTGGTTGAAGGCGTCGAAGGCGTCGCCCGCATCCACGAACACCGCGCCGCCCCATTCGGAGGTGAACATGCGCTCGTACTCGGCGCTGGCCACCAGCAGGTGCTTGCCGCCGAAAACATAGCGCCGGCCGCTGGCATCGAGCGCGAAACGGCCAATCTCCTTGTAGCCGTAGCCGCGCACGCTGCGGTCGCCGCCGGCGTAGAAGCGCAGCGAGGGCGGGAACTGGCTGAAATCATTGCTCGACGTGGTGCCGGCTTCGGCGCGCAGCAGCACCCGATCGCTGTCGCCTGCCGGAAGCACCCAGCGGGCCTCGCTGCGCAGCTGCACGAAGTTGATGTCTGAACCCAACGCATCCGAACCGCCGCTGATTTCCGCCCGCAGGGCTTTGGCGCTGCGCGGATAGAGCTCGCCGTCGGCGTCCGACCACTGTGCCAGCAGCGACGGGAACACCAGCGTGCTGTAGCCAAGTTCAGTGCCGGTAGAAAAATCCTCGAAGCGCTCACGCCGGAAATTCATCGCGGCAATCAAGGTCCAGCGCCCGAGCTTGCCGCTGCGGCTGCCAACCACCTCAAACAACTCGCTGTCGATGAACTCCACGCTTTCCTCCTGCACGCTGGCGCTGATGCTGTACCAGCCGTCCAGCCAGGCGAAAGCGGGGATCTTGTACTGCACCGTGGCGTCGTTCCGGCGTTCGGCCAGGCTTATCAGCGTTCGGGTCTTGTGGCCGCGGTCGTTCACCCAGCGTCGGTCCAGCCCAGCGTTGATGCCCAGGCCGGTGTCGGTGCCGTAGCGCAGGCCGGCCGAATACACCGTGCGCCTGGCCGGTACCAGGCTCACCGTCACCGGAACCTGGAGATCCTGCGCTACGTCCGGTTCGGGGCGGATGTCGATGGTGCTGAAATAGTCCAGGTTCACCAGCGACGTCTGCAGGGTGCGCAGCTTGGCCTGGTTGAACGGATCGCCCGGCGTCCACGGCGCCAGTTTTTCGAGCAACCCGGGGCGGAACTGATGGCCTTGGAACGTAGCCTCGCCCAGGGCGTAGCGTGCGCCACTGGTCCAGGCCAGGTCGATGTCGGCGCGGCGCTGCGCCCGCGTCACTTCCACCCGATGCCGCAGCAGTTCGGCGTCGAAGTAGCCGCGGTCGGAAAGCGAGCGCGAAATCGCCAACTTGCTGTCTTCGTAGATGCCGTGGTGGAAGACTTCGCCCTCGCGCGGCCGAAAGCGCTCCAGCCGCCGCATCAGCACGCTGTCGGCTTCGCCTTCGCCGGTGAGCACCAGGGCCAGCTTGTGCACGCGCACCGGTTCGCCCAGCACTACCGTCACCGTTACGTCCAGGGCTTCGCCGTCGCGGATGAACCGTGTTTCCACCTGCGGGTCGTAGTAGCCAAAGGGCTCGAGTGCGCCGCGCACTTCGCGCGGCGCCCGGCGCAGCAGGTAGGCCAGCCGACTGTCGCTGACGTTGCGCCGGCGCTTGGGGTTGAGGCGGTTGAGCGACAGCGCGTCCTCGACGTTGTCGCGCATCTCTTCGTCTTTCAGGCCCTCAACCTTCACTGTTCGCAGTTCCATCGCCGCCGCGGTGCCGGCCACGGACGTCAGCAGCAGGGCGAGGGCCAGCAGGCGCAGCAGGGCGGCGGGGGCCAAAGGCATGGCCTGAGCTTAAACCGCGCGCACGGGGCAGCGTGTGCGCGGGGGCCGGGCCATCAGCCCGCCGAAAGCTGTTCGACCGCCGCCACGGCCGCGAAGCGGTCGGCTACTTGCTTGAGCAGGGCCAGGCGGTTGTCGCGCAGGCCGGCATCTTCGGCCATCACCATCGTGTGCGCAAAGAACGCATCCACCGGCGCCTGCAGCGCGGCCAGGGTCTTGAGCGTGGCTACGTAGTCGCGCGCGGCCAGCAGCGGCGTGGTGTCGGCCAGTGCGCGCACGAGGGCGGCATGCAGCGCCTGTTCGGCCGGTTCCACCAATTTGGCCGGATCCACGGCGTCGGCAATGCCGGTTTCCACCTTGCGCAGGATGTTGCGGATGCGCTTGTTGGCCGCTGCCAGCGCTGCCGCTTCCGGCAGCCGCGCGAATTCCGCAATCGCCTTCAGGCGGCGGTCGAAATCCAGCAGCGAAGCGGGGCGCACGTCGGCCACCGCATCGAACTGCACGCCCGGCACGCCCTGGTCGGCGTAGTAGCCGCGCAGGCGGTCGGTGATGAAGTCCTGCAGTTCGACGGCATCGAGCGTGAGTGCCGAAGGCAGCGCCTGGCCGGCCGTCGCCAACAGCGTCGCCAATTTCAGCTCATGGCCGCCTTCGATGATCGTGCGCGCCAGCCCCAGGGCGTTGCGACGCAATGCAAACGGGTCCTTGTTGCCGGTGGGCTTCAGGCCAGCGGCGAAGCCGCCGGCCAGCGTGTCCAGGCGCTCGGCAATCGCCAGCACCTGGCCCAGCGACGAGGCCGCGATGGCGTCACCGGCGTAGCGTGGCTGGTAGGCCTGGTCGATGGCCTGCGCCACGGCGTCGGGCTGGCCCGCAGCCGCGGCGTAGTAGCGGCCAGCGATGCCCTGCAGTTCGGGAAACTCGCCCACCATGCGGCTCTGCAGGTCGGCCTTGGCAAGCGCGGCGGCGGCCTGCGCCTGCGTGGGATCCACGCCCACCTGCACGGCGATGGCCTCCGCCAGCGCGGCCACACGCGCGGTCTTGTCGGCGTAGCTGCCCAGTTTCTGCTGGTAGGTGACGCTGGCCAGGCCTTGCGCCATGGACGCCAAGCCCTGCTTCAAATCTTCGTCGTAGAAAAATTGCGCGTCGGCAAAGCGCGGCCGGATAACGCGTTCGTATCCTTGGCGGATTTGCGCGGGATCCTTGCTGTCCAGATTGGCGATGCCGATGAAGTGCTCGCTGAGCTTGCCGTCCGCGGCCAGCACCGGGAAGAACTTCTGGTTGCTTTCCATGGTGGAGATCAACGCTTCCTGCGGCACGCGCAGGAAGCCGGGCTCAAAGCCGCAGGCGATGGCCTTGGGCCATTCCACCAGGCAGTTCACTTCTTCCAACAAGTCCGCAGGCACCCGCGCCTGGCCGCCGGATTGGCGTGCAGCTATTTCGATTTCGCTGCAGATGCGCTCGCGGCGCTCGTCCGGATCCACCAGCACGCAGGCCGCGCGCAGCGAATCAACGTAGCCGCCGGCCTCGTGCAGCCAGACCGGCTGCGGGTGATGGAAGCGGTGGCCGCGGCTCATGCGGTTGGCGCTGAAGCCCAGCACTTCGCCCGGCGCCACGTCGCTGCCGAACAGGATCACCAGCCAGTGCATCGGCCGCACGAAGCCGACCTCGCGGCTTCCCCAGCGCATCGGCTTGGGAATGGGAAGTGCCTTCACCGCTTCGTTGACCACGTCGCCCAGCAAGGCCACTGTTTTTGCGCCCGGGCGGACGCTGCGCGCCGCGAAGCGTTCGCCCTTGGCGTCGCTGATGCGTGCCAGTTGGTCCACTGCCACGCCATTTTTCTGCGCAAAGCCGAGCAGCGCGGCGGTGGGTGCGCCGGCCGCGTCCAGGCCGATGTTGAGATAGGGGCCCAGCGCTTCGCTGTGCTGTTCCGGCTGCTCGGTGGCCACGGCGGGCAGCAGCACCGCCAGCCGCCGCGGCGAATACAGCACGCGCGTAGCCTGCGCCTCGTCCAGCGCGATGCGCCGCGCCGCCAGCGCCTTTAGCACGCCGTCGTGGAAGGCCTGCGCTAGCTCCGGTAGCGCCTTGGGCGGCAGTTCCTCGGTGCCGATCTCGACCAATAGCGGCAGGAAATCAGACATGCGCGGCCTCCGCGGTCTTGATGCCGGGGAACCCGAGCTTCTCGCGCTGGGCGTAGTAGGCCTCGGCCACGCCGCGCGATAGCGCCCGCACCCGCAGGATGTAGCGCTGGCGCTCGGTGACCGAAATGGCGCGGCGCGCGTCAAGCAGGTTGAACGAATGCGAAGCCTTGCAAACCTGGTCATAGGCCGGCAGCGGCAGGCCCAGCGCCACCAGCTTCAGCGCCTCGGCCTCGCAGGCGTCGAAGCGGTGGAACAGTTCGGCCACGTCGGCGTGTTCGAAGTTGTAGGTGCTCTGCTCCACCTCGTTCTGGTGGTAAACGTCGCGGTAGGTGATGGTGCCCTGCGGGCCGCGGGTCCAGACCAGGTCGAAGACGTTGTCCACGTCCTGCAGGTACATGCACAGGCGCTCGAGGCCGTAGGTGATCTCGCCGGTCACCGGCTTGCACTCCAGGCCACCGGCCTGCTGGAAGTAGGTGAACTGGGTCACTTCCATGCCGTTGAGCCAGACTTCCCAGCCAAGGCCCCAGGCGCCCAGCGTCGGCGATTCCCAGTTGTCCTCGACGAAGCGCAGGTCGTGCACCAGCGGGTCGATGCCCAGCACCTTCAGCGAGCCGATGTACAGGTCGAGGATGTTGTCGGGGTTGGGCTTGAGCACCACCTGGTACTGGTAGTAGCGCTGCAGGCGGTTGGGGTTTTCGCCGTAGCGGCCGTCGGTGGGGCGGCGGCAGGGCTGCACGTAGGCCGCACTCCACGGCTCCGGGCCCAAGGCGCGCAGGAACGTGGCGGGGTGGAAGGTGCCGGCGCCAACCTCCAGGTCCAGCGGCTGGATAAGCACGCAGCCTTGGTCGGCCCAGTACTGGTTGAGCCGCAGGATCAACTCCTGGAAGGTGGGTGCGCCCATCGCCAATTCGCCGTGTCCAAAGCGCGTTAGTATAGCGACGAACCGCAGCACGGCTCGCTTTACGCCTGATGAAACCCTTCCTGATTCTCGAAACCGGCACGCCCATCGCGGCCCTGCGCCGGCACGGCAGCTTCGGCCATTGGATCCGCGTGGCCGCCGGCCTGCACGGCCGCCAGGTGCGGTCCTGCCGCGTGCTCGACGGTGAGCCGCTGCCCGATGCGGCGGATTTCGCCGGCGTGCTGGTGACGGGTTCGGGCGCGATGGTGACGGAGCGCGCCGAGTGGAGCGAGCGCAGCGCCGACTGGCTGCGCGAGGCCGCGCAGGCGGGCCATGCGCTGCTGGGCATCTGCTATGGGCACCAGCTGCTGGCGCACGCACTGGGCGGCCAGGTGGACTACAACCCGCGCGGCCGAGAAATGGGCACGGTGCCCGTGATGGCCGACCTTGCTGCCGCGCACGACCCGCTGTTCGCCGGCCTGGGGGCGTCGTTCGCGGCCCACACCACCCACCTGCAGACGGTATTGGCGCCACCGCCGCAGGCGCAGGTGCTGGCGCGCTCGGAGCGCGACGATTGCCAGGCCTTCCGCTGGGGCGAGGCCACGTGGGGCCTGCAGTTCCATCCCGAGTTCAGCACCGGCATGATGCGGGGCTATATCCAGGCGCGTTCGGACGCGCTGGAAAAAGAAGGCACCTGCCACCAACGCCTGCTGGGCGAAGTGCGGCCGGCGCCGATGGCGCGGCGGGTGCTGCGACGATTCATCCACGTGGCGCAGCAGCGCGCCCGCAACGGAGGCAAGGCATGACCGCACGTACCGTAAGCATGGGCGCACCTTTTGGCTGGCTGATGAAGGCGCTGGACGTGGGCCGCAAGCAGCCCAAGGCGCTGTTTGGCGGCTTCATGCTGCTGCTGCTGGTGGGGGCCTTGCCATCGTTGCTGCAGCTGGGCGGGCAGGCGCTGTTCCCGGGGTCGCCGACCCTGCTGTACACCGTCTACGGCATCAGCGCGGTGGTCAGCCTGTTGCTGATGCCGCCCCTCACGGGCTCGGCGTTCCGCCTGCTGCACGCTTGTGAAAGCGGCCAGCCGGCGGTGGCTTCGGACATTTTCGCTGGCTTGCGCACGCCGGGCTTTGCGCTGCGCATGATCCTGACTGCGCTGTTGGTGGTGCTGGTTTACGTGCTGGTGTTCGGGCTGTTGTTCGCGCTGCTGCCGGGCAAGGACTTCTTCATTGAACTGTTCACCCGCGCCGCCGCCACGCCGCCCGGTGGCCAGCCCGACATGACCGGCCTGCCGGACTTCCCGCCCAGTTTCCTGCTGTGGCTCCTGGGCGCCATGGCCGCGATGCTGGTGCTGTCGAACGCCTACATGCTGGCCTTCGTCCGCGCCGCACTCAACGAGCGCGGGCCGCTGGCCGCCGCGCTGGACGGGTTGCTGGGCACACTGAAGAACCTGCTGCCGTTCATCCTGATCGCACTGGCGGCGATCGTAGTGGGCTCCATCGCTGCGCTCCTGGTCGGCTTGCTTGCTGCGCTGCTGCTGGGCCTGCTGGCTGCGATGAGCCCGGCCCTGGCCATTGCCGTGGGCGTGCCGATCTACCTGGGCGTGATGCTGGTGATGTACGTGGTGGCCTTTGGCTACTACTACCACGCCTGGCGCGCGATCTACGGCGAGCCGGTGGCCGTGCCCGAGGAC
>JANNQY010000177.1:0-1665 GCA_031400995.1 Lysobacteraceae bacterium | reverse complement strand
CGCCAAGGCGCGCGGCGGTGCCGAAGAAGTGATCGGTATCGACCTGGACGAGGAAATCTTGGAGGTCGCGGAAAAGAACGCGCGGCTCAACAACGCCGCGGTGAAATTCGTCCAGGCCGACTTGTTCCACTACCTGCGCGACGCCCACCAGCGCGGCGAGCTGTTCGACGTGGTGATCCTGGACCCGGCCAAGCTCACCCGCGACCGCGAACAAGTGATTCCGGCGCTGAAGAAATACAACGACATGAACAAGCTGGCCATGCAGGTGATCAAGCCCGGCGGCGTGCTGCTTACCTGTTCGTGCACCGGCCTGGTGAGCGAGGAAGAGTTCCTCGACATGATCCGCCGCGCCGCGTTCTACGCCGGCCGCACGGTGCAGATTCTCAAGGTAGCCGGCGCCGGCGCCGACCATCCGTTCATGGCCCATGTGAAAGAAAGCCGCTATCTGAAAGCGGTGTTTTGCCGGGTGGAATGAGCGGCGTTCGCGCCGTGGACACGGCCGGCGCGCTCCACTGACCGCCATGTCCGACGCCCCCGATTCGCTCGACGCCGTTTGGGACCACGCCTGGTCGCGCTTGTTCGTCGGCGCGCGCGGGCGCAGCGATGCCTTCCACCAGGGCGTGCTGGCCACGATTTCCCCGGACGGTCCGCAGGCGCGCTATGCCGTGCTGCGCGCCGTGGACGCTACCTCCGGAAGCGTCGCCTTCCACACCGACCGCCGCAGCCCCAAATGCGCCCAGCTGCTTCAGGATCCGCGGGTGTCGTGGTGCTTCTTCGGCCACGGTGAACAGCTGCGGCTTCAGGGCCGCGTCACCCTGCACCTGGACGATGCCGCAGCCGACCAGGCCTGGGCCGCCTGCCGCCCGCAAGCGCGCGCCAATTACGCCGTGCCGCTGGCGCCGGGAATCGCCGTTGTGCAGCCCGAACTGGCCGACGGCCCCGGCCCGTTCGCCACCGAAGCGCTGGTGGTCGCGCGCGGCAACTTCGCGCTGGCGCAGGTGCAGGTGGACAGCGTGGACTGGCTGTCGCTGGCTGCCAGCGGCCATCGCCGCGCCCAGTTCAGCCGGGACGGGTCGCGCTGGCAGTCCACCTGGGTGGCGCCATGAAGCGCGCCGCGCTGGCCTTCATCTTCATCACGGTGCTGATTGATGTGTTGGCGTTCGGGCTGATCATCCCGGTGCTGCCGCACCTGCTCAAGCAGTTCACCAACGGCGACATCGCCCAGGCCACGATCTGGCACGGCGTGTTCGCGACCTCGTTCATGGTGATGCAGTTCTTCTTTTCGCCGGTGCTGGGTGCGCTCTCGGACCATTTCGGCCGCCGGCCGGTGATCCTGCTGTCGAACCTGGGCCTGGGCGTGGATTTCCTGATCATGGCGCTGGCCGGCACGCTGCCGTGGCTGCTGTTCGGGCGCGTCCTGTCGGGCATCACCTCGGCCAGCTTCAGCACCGCCAACGCTTACATCGCCGACGTGACGCCGCCGGAGAATCGCGCCGCGGCCTTCGGCAAGATCGGCATGGCGTTTGGCCTGGGCTTCACGCTGGCGCCAGTGTTTGGCGCGTGGCTGGGCCAGATTGACCTGCGGCTGCCGTTCTATGCCGCCGCGGCGATGTCGCTGGCGAACTTCTGCTACGGGCTGTTCGTGCTGCCCGAGTCGCTTCCGCC
>JANNQY010000176.1:0-9492 GCA_031400995.1 Lysobacteraceae bacterium | reverse complement strand
CTTTTCGAGCAGCGGCCGCAGACTTGAGTCCCACAGGAGGGCTGAACGCGCTTCGCGCTCTGAAGGAGACAATTCAAGGGGGCCCATGGCCATGGCTATCCGCATCGCAGCTCTGAATTGAACGGCGGACTCAACGACTGTCACGCCGGGTGAATTCATGAACTGTTCGAATCCTCGCATTGCCACAGGCGTGGCCACCACATGCACGCCAGCCCAAAGCGCCTCTGCCGTCTTGAGGTTTGTGCCTCCGCCCAGCGTAATCGGAAGGACCATGGCGTGGGCAAGATGAAGGAGTCCTGTCAGTAGTTCTTCACTAACCTCACCGGTGGCAACCAAGTGGTGCGCCAAGCCGGGAGTGCGCGCAAATTGTTCGGCCGACTGAATCGCCGGTCCAGCGCTTCCAGCGATGACAAGCCTCTGGTCGGGCGCGAGGACCCAGCGCGCCGTGCTGAACTTCCCCATCTCCGGCCTGCGCATGCCGCGGCCCTTCCTGCGCGCGCTGGGCTTGGTTAAGGCGGCCGCGGCCGAGGCCAACGCCGGCCTGGGCCACCTGCCCAAGGGCGTGGCGCAGCGCATCCGTTCGGCCAGCCTGCAGGTGGCCGCCGGGGACCTGGACGGGCAGTTCCCGGTGGACGTGTTCCAGACCGGTTCGGGCACCTCCAGCAACATGAATGCCAACGAGGTGATTGCCCGGCTGGCGTCGCAGGGCGCGAAGAAGCCGGTGCACGCCAACGACGAAGTGAACCTGGGGCAGAGCTCCAACGATGTCATTCCGACTGCGCTGCAGGTGGCGTCCGTGCTGGGCTGCCGCGAGCACCTGCTGCCGGCGCTCAAGCACCTGCGCAGCACCCTCGACCGGCGCGCGCGCGGGCTGCAAAAAACCGTCAAGACCGGCCGCACCCACCTGATGGACGCGATGCCGCTGACCTTGGCGCAGGAATTGGGCACCTGGTCGGCGCAGCTGGCGTCGGCCAGCGAGCGCATCCAGGACAGCCTGAAGCGCCAGCGTCGGCTGCCCATCGGCGGCACGGCGGTGGGCACCGGCATCAATGCCGATCCGCGCTTTGGCAAGCGCGTGGCGGCGTCGCTGTCGCGCCTCTCCGGCGAACGTTTCGTGCAGGCCGGCAATTTATTCGAGGGCATCGCCAGCCAAGATGGTTCGGTGGAGCTCTCAGGCCAACTCAACGTGCTGGCGGTGGCGCTGATGAAGATCGGAAACGACCTGCGCTGGATGAATTCGGGGCCACTGGCCGGCCTGGGCGAAATCGAGCTGCCGGCGCTGCAGCCAGGCAGTTCGATCATGCCGGGCAAGGTGAATCCGGTGCTGCCCGAAGCGCTGTGCATGGTCTGCGCCCAGGTAATGGGCAACCACGTCACGGTGACCGTGGCCGGCGCCAGCGGCAACTTCCAGCTCAACGTGATGCTGCCGGTGATTGCCCACAACCTGCTGCAGTCCATCGAACTGCTGGCCAACGCCGCGCGCCTGCTGGCCGACGGCGCCATCGCCGGTTTCACCGTCCGCGAGAGCCGGCTGCGCGAAACACTCGATCGCAACCCCATCCTGGTGACGGCGCTCAATCCGGTGATTGGCTACGAAAAAGCCGCCGCGATTGCCAAGCAGGCCTATCGCGAAGGGCGGCCGGTGATCGATGTGGCGCGTGACGTGACCGGATTGCCGGAAAAAACGCTGCGTGCGCTGCTAAATCCCGCGACCCTGGCCAAAGGCGGAATCCACGGCAAGCCCGGCGGCGGCTAGGCACGCCTGCCGGTCGCGTTGGCTCACAGGTCCGCCTCGCATTCCTCGATGTCCTTCTGGCTCATGCGGGCATAGGGCACGAACTCGGGCACCCCCTCGGCGAAGCGGGTCTGGCTGGCGAGAAGCGTTGGCAGCCGACCGCACAGCGCCAGGGCCGCGGTTTTAACGCCCTCGGCTTCCGCCTCGATGCGCGCCTCCATCGCGGCCTTGTCGCCGCCGAAAATGCCCTTGGCGGCTTCCTTCATCGCCACTTGGGCCAAGGCGGCGGCCTCGATACCCACCTCGGCGCCGGCCTCCGCCACGCCCGCCAATTGGCTGCGGTACTCCAGCGCAAGGGCCTGCTGCCGGGCATCCAGCGCCACGGTCTTACCGCTGATCAGCAGCTCGCCGCTGGGCGAAAGCGCGGCTTCGGGCAGCTTCCCGCCATCGTTGTCCAGCGACAGGTTTTCGGTGGCCAACTCCTCGCGGATTTCCGCGGTGGCCTTCTCGGCGACGCCGGCCCAGCCGGTGCGCTCTGTGCTGGAAGAGGCGCTGGGGGTTTCGCTGGCGCTGCAGCTGCTGAGGCCAACCGCGGACATCAGCACGATCGCGGCAGCATGGAGGGGAAGGGACATGGGGGAACTCCTGGAGTCATTGAGAGGCGGGAGGCCGCGTGGCCTCCCGCATTAGAAACAGTCAGCCTTCGTCGCGGCTGCGGCGGAAGTACACGGCGCCGAAGATCATCGCGATGCCGGCGGCCACGCCCAACCAAAGCTCCAGGGTGGCGAACGCGCCCCAGGCGTACTGGGCCGAGAACAGCGCAACCACATCCTGCGGTCCCTTCGGGTCGAAGCTCTGAAGGGCCGGATCACTGCCAGCGCGGTAGACGATATCCATGCCAGGGGCGGTGCCCAGCAGCATGCGGCCAACGATGTGCTGCCAGAACCACTCGGCTTTCATGCCGAACAGCTTCATCACGTCGAACCAAGTGACCAGCACGCCGGCAAACACCGGCACCAACAGCGCCCAGAGGAAGGGCTTGCTGCGTGCCCAGGCCGACACCAGCAGCAGCCAGCCCACCGTGGGCAGCGCCCAGAGGGCGTACACCGGCAGCACCGCGATCAGGTTCGCAGCGATGGCGAGCGGGCTGGCCGGGCCCCAGATCAGCTGGATGGGGTTGCCGCCATGGAACATCGCGTAGCCGCTCAGGATCACCAGGAAGCCCAGCGAGGTGACGATGGCGGCCGCCGTGGCGATCACCGGAGCCACCACCAGCGCGCTGACCACTTTCGACAGCACGGTCTGGCCATCCGACAGCGGCAGCGACTTCCAGAACAGGATGCTGCGATCCTTGCGCTCGTCGAACAGCGCGCCCAGGCAATAAAAGAACACCACGAAGGTGAGCACCAGGAAGGGCCACGTCCCGGCCAGCAGGGTGCCCAGGTCCAGGCCAGCGCCCATTTCGGCGATGTCGCCGGGTTGCATGGTCTTGGTTAGCTGGTTGAGCTGGACGCCGTTCATCGTCAGCGTCTCGCCGCCGTTGTCCACCGAGCGGCGCAGCGTCTCGCCGGCGACCACCGCCATGACGCTGAGCACCAGGAAGATGCCGCCGGTGATGATCGGGGCCCACAGGAAACCGCCGCGATGCTCCCAATACTCGCGCTTGAGCAGCCATTTGAACGTGTTCATGCGTAGGTTCCTTTCATGGTGGCAACGAACAGGTCAGCGATGCCGGGGTTGCGCGTTTCGCCGAAAGTGGCCAGCTGCGCCCGCGAAATGCCGTCGAACAACATCACGGACTTGCCGAACACCTGGCGCTCGTCGATCGGCTTGAGCGCGCGGGCAGCCTCGGCTTTATCGGCCGCAACCATCACCTCGGTGAAACGCTCGGCCACTTCATCCATGGTGGCGGAGAGCACGATCTTGCCGTCGCGGATGAACATCAGGTCGGTGAGGATGTGTTCGATCTCCTCCACCTGGTGGGTGGTGACCACGATGGTCTTCTGCTCGTCGAAATAGTCCTCCAGCAGGTTCTGGTAGAACTGCTTGCGGTACAGGATGTCCAGGCCCAGCGTGGGCTCGTCCAGCACCAGCAGCTTGGCGTCGATGGCCATCACCAGCGCCAGATGCAGCTGCACGATCATGCCCTTGGACATTTCCTTCACCCGCATGTTCGGGCTCAGCTTGGTGTGGGCCAGGTAGGCCTGCGCCTTCTTGCGGTCGAAGCGCGGGTGCACGCCGGCCACGAAATCCACCGCGTCCTTCACCTTCAGCCAGCGCGGCAGCACCGCCACGTCGGCGATGAAGCACACGTCCTGCATCAGTTGGTCGCGCTGGCCACGCGGGTCCTTGCCCAGCACCTTGAGCTCGCCCTCGTAGGGCACCAGGCCCAGCGCGGCTTTGAGCGTTGTGGTCTTGCCCGAACCATTGGGGCCGATCAGGCCGACGATGCGGCCGGCCGGGATGTCGAAGCTGATGCCGTCCACGGCGATGTTCTTGCCGTAGCGCTTGCTCAAGTTGCGGGCGGAAATGACGGCGCTCATCGCGTGCTCCCCTGGCTGGCGCTGCGCACCAGCCGATCCATGTCCAGGCCCAGGCGCTGGATGCGCTCCACCACCAGCGGCCATTCTTCCTTCAGGAAGCGCTCGCGCTCCGATGCCAGCAGCTTCTCCCGAGCTCCTTCGGTCACGTACATGCCAAGTCCCCTTCGTTTTTCCACGAGTTCTTCGTCGGCCAGCTCCTGGTAGGCGCGGGAGACGGTGATTGGATTGAGCTGGTACTCGGCGGCGATCTGGCGCACCGAGGGCAGTGCCTCGCCCGCGGGCAGGGCGCCGTCGAGCATCATCGCCACCACTTTGTCCTTGAGCTGCCGGTAGATGGGCGCGCTGTCATTCCATGCGATGGTCATCTCAGGGCTCCTGGCGCGGCAGCAGGGCTGCGAAGGACACGTAGGGCATGCCGAGGTGCTGCTGCAGCGCGCCGCGGCGGGCGGGGCGGGGAGCGGCCTCGGCCGGTTCGGCCGCAGCCTGTACCGGCAGCGAGGTGAGCAGCGCAGGGCTGCTGTAGGCCGCGCTGGGCGGCTCGCCAAGCCCGTAGCCCGTGGCCACGAAGCCCAGGCCTACGGCCAGTCCGATCAGGTGGGTTTTGAACTTGGCGTGCATGTCGCCTCCCGGCTTGGTGCGGTATTGGATAGGTGTTGTAGGTAACTATAACACTAGGACAAGGCATGTCAACACCCCTTGCACATCTTTTGGACCAAACTGATGGCCTATACCCGGCATGTGCCGGTGGAGGGCGTCTAAATGAAGATCTGGGCATCTGCCGCGCTGGTCGGTCTGCTGGCCGCCACCCCGGCCCTGGCCGCCGATGGGCTGCTGGACCGCGATTTCCGCCAGTTGGCGGGCAAGGACACCGTGAACCTCGACGCCACCTATGGCGGGCAGGTGCTGCTGGTGGTGAACACGGCCAGCAAATGCGGCTTCACCCCACAGTACGAGGGACTTGAGGCGATGCACGCCAAGTACAAGGACCAGGGCTTTGCCGTGCTGGGCTTCCCGTCCAACGATTTCATGGGCCAGGAGCCCGGTTCGGAGGAGGACATCCAGGAGTTCTGCACCCTGACCTACGGCGTCAAGTTCCCGATGTTCGAAAAGGTGCAGGTGCGCGGCGCCGGCGCCACGCCGCTTTACGTTGACCTGGAAAAAGCCACGGGCGAAGCGCCGGGCTGGAATTTCCACAAGTATCTGATCGACCGCGAGGGCAAGGTCATCGCCAGCTTCGGCAGCCGCACCACGCCTGACGATCCCAAGCTGGTGGCTGCCGTGGAGAAAGCGCTGGCGGCGCCGAAACCCGCCAAACCCAAGGCCTGATCGGAACTTCGCGCGGCCATCAAGCGCTGGCTACAGCCGGCGTTTGATGGCCCGGATGGCGGTACCGAGCAGCGGAATATGCTCGTAAACGCCGTCCGCGGCGTTCCAGTAGTCCTGGTGGTAGACCACCCGCCCCTCGGCGTCGAAACGCAGGTGGCTGATGCCCACCGTCCAGGTGTCCTGGCCGCGCCTGAGGCGCTTGAACCGGATCATCATCGACCAGCGCACCCAGTACTCGCCGTGCTCATTGCGGGTGCTTTCGTGGATTTGCACCCGGCAGTCCTCCACTGCGGCCGCGCTTTCGGCCAGGTAGTGGCGGAGCGCTTCCCGACCGTGCACGGCCTTGAGCGTGTCGTTGAAGTAGACGTCCGGCGCGTAGGTCTGGTCCAGCAGCGTGGCCACTTTATCGGGCGCGAAACTGGCGAAAAACGCCGCGAAGTTCGCCAACGCGCGCTGTTCCGCCGCGCTGCCCGCGGGCGGCGGGGTGGGGTGGCTGGCGCGCAGGCGGTCGAGTTGGGCGAGGGTTTCCATGGCGTAATTGCACCCTTACAGTTGTGACGAGGGCATGACCCCCGCCCGCCAAGCGCGGGGCCGCGGGCCCGTCCCGGCTGAACCAATCCCCGCACCGAGATTGCCGTGGCGGCTGCGCCCCGCGACAATAGGCGGCAACGGACCGATCCGGCCCGCCCCCTCAGGAGTCTTTGAACAATGAATTCCGCCCTGCGTTTCGCCGCGCCGCTGGTTCTGGCCAGCCTGGTACTCACCCTAGGCGCGTGCAAGCCCGCCGGCAAGGACGACAAGGCCGAGCCCGCGGCTGACGGCACCGCCGCCACCGCCACCGCCGCCGGCGACGCCGTCGTGGCCGATATCCCGGGCCTGGACACCGAGCGCAAGCAGGTGAGCTACATGATCGGCATGGACATGGCCAAGTCGCTGGACCCGATCAAGGACACGCTGGACGTGGACGTACTGGCCGATGCCATGCGCGCCGCGTTCGCCGGCGAGAAGTCCAAGCTCACCGACGAGCAGTCCGCCAAGATCCAGGAGGCCTTCACCGCCAAGCTGCAGGCCAAGCAGGAAGCCGAGCAGGCCGCCAAGGCCGAAAAGGGCAAGACTGAGGGCGCCGCGTTCCTGGCCGCCAACAAGGACAAGCCGGGCATCAAGGTCACCGAGAGCGGCCTGCAGTACCAGGTGGTTCGCGCCGGCACCGGTGCCGTGCCCGTGGCCACGGATACGGTGCGCGTGCACTACAAGGGCACGCTGCTCGACGGTACCGTCTTTGATAGTTCCTACGAGCGCGGCCAGCCGGCCGAGTTCGGCCTGGCCCAGGTCATCCCGGGCTGGTCCGAGGGCGTTGCGCTGATGCCGGTGGGCAGCAAGTACACCTTCTGGATTCCGGCGGAGCTGGGCTACGGCGAAGCGGGCGGTGGCCCGATCCCCCCGAACGCGATGCTCACGTTCGAAGTCGAGCTGATGGAAATCGTCAAGTAATACCCGCGCGGACCGCCGGCGCTGCCGGCGGTCCGACGCCCGCCACTGCGGTGGGCCTGGCCCCGCCGGAGACGGCACGGAGGCAGCATGCGCGTCACCGTATTTGGCACCGGCTATGTCGGTCTGGTCACGGGCACTTGCCTGGCCGAGGTGGGTAACCACGTGGTCTGCGTGGATGTGGACCACGCCAAGGTGGCTGGCCTGAACGAGGGCGTCATCCCCATCTACGAGCCTGGCCTGGAAGACATGGTGTTGGCCAACCATCGCGCCGGGCGCCTCGAATTCAACACCGACGCGGCTGCGGCGGTCGATCACGGCGAAATCATCTTCATAGCCGTCGGCACGCCGCCCGATGAGGATGGCAGCGCCGACCTGCAGTACGTGCTGGCGGTGGCCCGCAGCATCGGCCAGCACCTCACCCGGCCCGTCGTGGTGGTGAACAAGTCCACGGTTCCGGTGGGCACCGCTGACCGCGTGCGTGCCGCCATTGCCGCCCAATTGGCCGAACGCGGCGTCGCAATCGGTTTCGAGGTGGTCTCCAACCCGGAATTCCTGAAAGAAGGCGCGGCAGTGAACGACTGCATGCGCCCGGACCGCATCGTGCTGGGTTCGCGCAGCGCGCCGGCGGTGGAGCAGATGAAGCGCCTGTACGCGCCCTTCAACCGCAACCATGAGCGCATCGTGGTCATGGACGAGCGCTCGGCCGAGCTGACCAAGTACGCGGCCAACGCCATGCTGGCCACCAAGATCAGCTTCATGAACGAAATGGCGAATATCGCCGAGCGCGTGGGCGCCGATATCGAGATGGTGCGGCACGGCATCGGCTCGGACCCGCGCATTGGCTACAGCTTCATCTACCCCGGTGCCGGCTACGGCGGCTCGTGCTTCCCCAAGGACGTGCAGGCGCTGGGTCGCATCGCGCGGCAGCACGGCTATGCCGCGGGCCTGCTGGAGGCCGTTGAAGCGGTGAACAACGCCCAGAAACACAAGCTGTTCGAGCTACTGCAGCGGCATTTCGACGGCCGGCTTGCCGGGCGCACGTTCGCGGTGTGGGGGTTGGCTTTCAAACCCAACACCGACGACATGCGCGAAGCCTCCAGCCGCACCCTGCTCGAGCAGCTGTGGCAGGCCGGCGCCACTGTGCGCGCGCATGATCCCGAAGCGATGGCCGAGGCGGCGCGGATATTTGGCCAGCGCCCGGACTTGGTGCTTTGCGCCTCGCCGGAAGAAGCGCTTCAAGGTGCCGATGCGTTGGTGGTGGTTACCGAATGGAAGGCGTTCTGGAGCCCGGATTTCGGCCGCATCGCGGCGCAGCTGTCGGCGCGCGCGGTGTTCGATGGCCGCAATATCTACGAGCCCGACGCGGTGGAAGCGGCGGGCTTGGCTTACTACGGCATCGGCCGCGGCCGCAGCCTGCGGCAATCGTCATGAGCGGCGGCAGCGACTATCACGCGGCCGAACACGTCGAGCGGCGCCTGGCCGAGCTCGAGATGCGGCTGGCGTTCCAGGAGCAGGCCTTGATCGAGCTGAGCGACGCGCTGGCGCAGGCGCGGCAGGAGAGCGCGCGTAGCGACCAGCGCCTGCAGCGCGCGCTGGCTGACCTCAAGCACGCGCAGGCGTTTTCAGAGCCGGGCAGCGAGCCGCCGCCGCCGCACTATTGAGGGACACTGGCTGAGATGAGCAACTCGCTGCGAGACAAACTGCTGGGCTTGGGCTTCAAAGCGCCAGAGCCGGAGCCAGTGCGCAAGCCGGAACGCAAACCCGAGCGCCCGGCCAATGCCCGGCCCGCCGATACGCGCAGCGATCGCCGGCCGCGCCCCCCGGGCAAGACTGAGGCGCCGCGCCGCGATGGCCGAACGGCACCCGGCGCCCGTCCGCCGCGCGCCGATGCGCCGGCGCGCGGCCCGCGCACGCGCGAAGAAATTGATCTGGGCAAGGCCTACGCCATCCGCGCCCAAAAAGAGAAAGACGAGCGCATCGAGGCCGAACGACTGCGCCAGGAAGAAGCCCGCCTGCGCCGCGAGGCCAAGGCCCAACTGGCGGAGCTGGTGAAGGGCCAGGGGCTGAATGACGCCAACGCCGATATCGCCCGGCACTTTCCCTACGGCGGCAAGATCAAGCGCATCCACGTCACCGCCGCCCAGCTCAAGCAGCTCAACGCCGGCGAACTGGGCGTGCTGCAGCTAGACGGCCGCTACACCCTTGTCACGGCGGCCTTCCTGGCCCAGGCCGAGCAGGTATTCGCGCCGGCCGTGGCCCTGCGTGTAGATCCGAATGCACCCGCCGCCGAAGACCCCTACGCCGACCCCCAGTACCAGGTGCCCGACGACCTGGTCTGGTAGCAAAAACAGGGGTCAGAGTACTATTTCCTGGCTTGGCCAGCGCCGCTGGCCAAGC
>JANNQY010000175.1:0-1619 GCA_031400995.1 Lysobacteraceae bacterium | reverse complement strand
GTTCCCGTGGTCGGATTGGGCGAAGATACCGCAACGTCGTCAACGCGGTTTCACATGGCCTTCCAAGCGTTCGCCCTGATCCTGAGCATGCTCGCCCTGGGCCTGCTGTTCCAGCGCCTGCGCGTGTTCCCGGAGAACGCCGCCGAGGTGCTCAACAAGGTGGTGCTGTACGTGTGCCTGCCGGCGTCGGTGCTGCTGTACGCGCCGCGGCTGGCGCTGGGGCCCGAGGTGCTGGCCGTGGCGGCGGTGCCGTGGCTGTTGCTGGTGGCCACAGTGGCGCTGGTGTCCCTGGCCACGCGGGCGCTGGGCCTGCGCCGCGACGAGCACGCGGTGCTGCTGTTGTGCGTGGCGCTGGGCAACACCAGCTTCCTGGGCTACCCGCTGGTGCGCGCGCTGCTGGGCGAGGCGGCGCTGCCGTATGCCGTCATCTACGACCAGTTCGGCGCTTTCCTCATCCTGTCCACGTTTGGCCTGTACGTGCTGGCGCGCTACGGCGGCGACGCCAAGCCCACGCCAGCTTCGATGGCGCGCCGCATCGTTTCGTTTCCCCCGTTCCTGGCGCTGGCATTCGGCCTCACCCTGATGCCTGAAACGCCACCGGCCTGGATCGCGGCCGGCCTGCAGCACCTGGCCGACGCCCTGCTGCCGCTGGTGGTGCTGGCCATCGGGCTGAGCCTGAAGCTGCGGCTGCCGCGCAACGAACTCAAGCCGCTGGCGTTGGGATTGGTTTTGAAGCTCGCCGTGATGCCGCTGCTGGCCCTCGCCGTGGCGCCGCTGCTGGGCCTGGAAGGCATCGCCCGCGACGCCGTGGTGCTCGAATCGGCCATGCCGCCCATGGTCACCGCCGCCGCACTGGCGATATCACACCGTCTCGCCCCTGCGCTTGCGGCCGCACTGGTGGGCTATGGCATCCTGCTGTCACTGGCCACGCTGCCGCTGTGGGCGTGGTGGCTACAGACCCTTTCCTGAGGAGTGCACGGTATGAAGGCATGGATCGCGTTTGGGCTGCTGCTGATGGGGTTTGCCGGCAACGCGCGTGCCGCTGAGATCTCGCCGGAGAAGATCGCAAGCGTGGAGTACTACCTCGCGGCCGCAGCGCAGCCCGGCACGCCGACTTCGGATTGGATGTTGGCGCACACCGTCGGGATGTTCCTGAGCTACCCCGCCGAGACCGAAACGACTGGTCTCCCCCCGGAGCTCAAACTCAGGCTGGCCATCGAACGCGATCGCCTGCTGGCCAGCGCCAATCGCGCACTCATGAACGACCCCGTACAGCTTTCGGTGCGACTCAACTGGTGCGCCAAGGGGACGCCCGAGGAGTCCGAATGCCGCGCCCGCCGCGTCCGGCTGGCCGAGCTCGATGGCGACAATGCCGCCACGGCGGTCGCTCTGATGGGCGCTGCGTGGACTGCCCAAGACAGCGCGGGCTTTCTCGAGGCGGCCGCCCGCGGCGCCAAGGCCAGCCGACATGAACCTGCGTTCCTGTTGGCCTTCGGCCAGCTACGCGAACGCTTCGCCGCTGTGCCTGACGTTGCCGTACCGGGCGTTCCCCTGGGCATCGAGGGCATGGAACGGGCCGACATGGTGGCGATGAATCTTGCGGCGGCCTCGGCGCTGAG
>JANNQY010000174.1:0-2547 GCA_031400995.1 Lysobacteraceae bacterium | reverse complement strand
GCGGCCGCCGCCGCCGCGGCCAGCGCCGCGGGTGGCGCCGGCGCCGGCGCAGGCGCCTCGGGCTTGGGGCCGCAGGCGGCCAGGGAAACAAGCATTCCGGCAATCAGAAGTGGAAAGGACACGCGCATGACGATGGCCTCGGGAGCGGATGGGCGGGCTTGCCCGCGCCAATGTTCGCGCAATCCGGTCCGGCCTGCAGCCGGTCGCCGGGCTTCCGTGGGAACATGGCGGCCCTGCAAGGTCCGCTGCCCCAACGATGCTCCGACTCACCGACATCACCCTGCCGCTGGACCATCCCGACACCGCGCTGGACGAGGCCGTGCACGCCCGCCTGAAGCTTCCCGCCGGCACCGTTCAGGCGATCACGGTGGCCAAGCGCAGCTACGACGCCCGCAAGCGCGGCGCGATCGTGCTGACCTATTCGGTGGATGTGGAAGTGGCCGACGAAGCCGCGGTGCTCAAGCGCGTGGCGGCGGAAACCAAGGCCAACCGCATCAAGGTGGCGCCGACGCCGGACACCACGTATCGCTTCGTCGCCGGACCCTCGCCAGCGCAGGCGCTGCGGCCGATCGTGATCGGCACGGGGCCGTGCGGCCTGTTCGCCGGCTTGTTGCTGGCGCAGATGGGCCTGCGGCCGATCATCCTGGAGCGCGGCAAGGCCGTGCGCGAACGCACCGTGGACACCTTCGGGCTGTGGCGCAAAAAGGTGCTCAATCCGGAATCAAACGTGCAGTACGGCGAGGGCGGCGCCGGCACATTTTCCGACGGCAAGCTCTACAGCCAGATCAGCGACAAGCGGCACTTGGGCCGCAAAGTGCTGGATGAATTCGTCAAGGCCGGCGCGCCCGAAGAAATCCTGTACGTGAACAAGCCGCACATCGGCACCTTCCGGCTGGTGTCGATGGTGGAGCACATGCGGGCCACCATCGAGGGCCTGGGCGGCGAGATTCGTTTCTCGCATCGCGTGGATGACATCGCCGTCGAAGTGGACGCCGCCGGCGTGCGCCACCTGCGCGGCGTGGTGCTGGCGAATGGCGAAACCCTGCGCGCCGACCATGCGGTGATGGCCCTGGGCCACAGCGCCCGCGACAGCTTCGCCATGCTGCATGCGCGCGGCGTTTACATGGAAGCCAAGCCATTCTCGATTGGTTTCCGCATCGAGCACCCGCAGTCGCTGATCGACGCCGCGCGCTTCGGTGCGCAGGCCGGCCACCCGCTGCTTGGCGCCGCCGACTACAAGCTGGTGCATCACTGCAAGAACGGGCGCTCGGTGTACAGCTTCTGCATGTGCCCAGGCGGCACCGTGGTGGCCGCCGCCAGCGAGCCGGGCCGCGTGGTGACCAACGGCATGAGCCAGTATTCGCGCAACGAGCGCAATGCCAATGCGGCAATCGTGGTGGGCATCACGCCCGCCGATTTCGCCGAGCATGATCCCAGCGGCAGCCCGCTGGCCGGCATCGCGCTGCAGCGCTACTGGGAATCCGTGGCGTTCAAGCTGGGTGGCGAAACATATGAAGCGCCGGCCCAGAAAGTCGGCGATTTTCTTGCTGGCACGCCTTCCCAGGCGCTGGGCGCTGTGGTGAATTCGTACACGCCGGGCGTGCGCCTGGGCGATCTTTCCAACGCCCTTCCCAGCTACGCCGTCGACGCCATCCGCGAAGCGTTGCCCGCGTTCGGAAAACAGATCAAGGGCTTCGACATGGCCGATGCCCTGCTAACCGGCGTCGAGACCCGCACCTCCTCGCCCCTGCGCCTCACCCGCGGCAACGACGGCCAATCGCTCAACACGCGCGGCCTGTTCCCCGCCGGCGAAGGCGCCGGGTATGCCGGCGGCATTCTTTCCGCAGGCGTGGATGGCATCCGCGCAGCGGAGTGGGTGGCCGAGGCGATGGTTCTCGACGGTACGGCCTTGCCAGCCTAACCCTGTGGGAGCGACTTCAGTCCCGATGCTCCCTCTCGGCCTCTGTGGGAGGGACTTCAGTCCCGATGCTCCAGGCGAAGGGCATCGGGACTGAAGTCCCTCCCACAG
Organism: Lysobacteraceae bacterium; assembly: GCA_031400995.1. Taxonomy (GTDB): domain Bacteria; phylum Pseudomonadota; class Gammaproteobacteria; order Xanthomonadales; family Xanthomonadaceae; genus Arenimonas. The sequence continues at coordinate 518 of JANNQY010000174.1, read as the reverse complement.
AAGGGTTAGTTGGTTATGGCCTGGCTAAGCTCAACCCACGTAGGCGGATGCGGCCACACCGGTGAATCATGCCCGGCTACCGCGCGCTTGAGGTCGCTGCGGTCGAGCTGTGGCGCCAGCGCCAGCAGCAGCTCCAGCGAATAGTCGCGCAGCACGCGCTCGCGCGGCAGCACGGCCCAGCTGGTGCATTCGGGAATGGTGGCGGGGGCCGCCAGGGCGCGCAGGTCGGTGTCTTCGCGCGCGCTCACCGCCATTTCGGCCAGCACGCCCACGCCCAGGCCGGCGCGGACGTAGGTTTTCACCAGGTCGGCGTCGCGGGCGGTCATGGCGATTTGTGGCTCGAGGCCGGCGGCGGCGAAGGCGCGGCGCAGGGAAGATTCGGGCTTGTTGGTGGACTCGTAGCTCACCAGCGGCAGCGGCGCGAGTTCGGCCAGTGTGGGCGCGCGGCCCAGCACGGCCAGGGCGTGTTCGGCGCGCACCAGCACTACGCGGCGCCAGCGGTAGAGGGGAACGGCGAG
>JANNQY010000173.1:0-10060 GCA_031400995.1 Lysobacteraceae bacterium | reverse complement strand
CCGGGCGAATACGCCAGCGCCAGGTCGCGCTGGGTCACCATCGCCTTGGTCGGCGTGACGCGGATTTTCCCGGCCGGCGCCATGCGGTGGTAGTCGAGGGCGGCTTGCTTGAAGTCTTCTTGTTCGGACATGGGCTGGGAAGTGTTGCGGCTGGGCGCGAAGGGCGCCGCCTTGGGGCCTTTGATTGTAGCGGCCTGCGTCGATGGCTGCCGAATCCGGGCATCGGGACTGAAGTCCCTCCCACAGGGGGTGGGGGAGCTAGAGGCCAAGCACCAGGTCGTCGGCGTCTACGCGGTCCAGGCGGATTTTGTTGGCGAAGAGGGAGAAGGCAAGCATGCCGGCCAGGCCGTTGGCGCGCTGCATCCACGGCGGCAGGTAGTGGGCCGGCGCGATGGCGCCGCTGTCGAAGGCGCCGTCGAGCGCGAAAACGTCCTCCAGCGCCAGCTTGCCCGCGAACAAATGCCGCGCGCGGCCCAGCTGCCGATGGCGCAGGCACCAGCGGAAGAACGTGTGCACGGCCATCAGCCCGTGCAGGTAAACGGTGTCCTTGGTGAACGCCGACGAGCCGCCCAGCGGCACGCCGCGGAATACCCGCTGCGAAGACGCGAAGCTGTCGGCCGGGCTTTGGCCGGCGTCGATGAAAAAACGGAATACTTCGATGAAATCGGCGCCGTGGATCGCCTTGTCTATGGCGACGATGCGCAGGCTGATGCGCTTCATGCGCTCGATGTCCATGGAGCCCGAGATCAGCTCGGCGAAGGTGGCCAGGCCTTCCTGGGTGGCGGTGGTGCGCGGCGAGCCGCGGGCCAGGGATTTCATCAGCGGCTGGGCGCGGCCGTTGAGGCCGGTGAGCGTGTGCACGAAGGCTTCGTGCACCAGCAGCTGGTTGCGGTCGTATTCGCTGAACCCCGTGTTGGTGCGCAGGCGAATGCGGGTGGAGCTTGCAGCCGCCTTTGCAATGAGTCCGGCGTCGAGCTCCACGCGCACGGTGTGGTCGGTGAAGAAGGCGTCCACCGCGGCCTGAAGTTCGGCCTGCACGGTTTCCACCGGCAGCACGTATTCGGGCTCGGCTTCGTTGAGCTCCTGGTCCATTTCGTCGGCCAGTGACACGAAATACTCGGCCGCCTCGAGATTGGTTGGGCCATCGCCAGGCAGCATTTCCACCGGGCGGCCGAACAGGCGCGCGGAATAGGCGGTGGCGCGGTGCGTGCCCACGGCGTCGAGCAGGCGGGTGGTGAGACGCCAGCTTTCGGCCGTTTTCTGCAGGTATTTTCCCAGGGGGTGGTCGGGGTCGGCCGCTTCGCTCACCGCATGCAGTTCAGCGCGGATAGCGGCGTAGTCGCCGCGCGGGTATTCGGGCTGGGGCATGCGGGCGTTGCCGGTGCGCCAGCCCTCCAGGAAAGTCTGCTGCAGGTGGGCGGGCCAGCTGACGGCTTCTAGCAGGCGAACGCCGCGCACGGCGTCCACCAGGCGCGCGTCCAGGTCGGCGTGGTGCTGGATGTCGGCGGCGAGTTCGGTCATCAGCGGCGTCCGAATTTGTCCTTGGGTCGTTTGCCCGCAGCGGTCTTGGCCGCGTACTCCTCGGCGCGGCGCTGGGCCTGGGTGATGGCGGCGGCTTCAAGCTCATCGCGCAGCTTGAGGTAATGCTGGAAGCGCGCCTCGTCCAGGGTGTCGTCTTCGATGGCGGCTCGTACCGCGCAGCCGGGCTCGTTGCCGTGGGCGCAGTCGCGGAAGCGGCAGCCGGAAGCCAAGGCTTCGATGTCCTCGAAGGCATCCACGATATCTTCGTCGCCGCTGAGCTTCACTTCGCGCATGCCGGGCGTATCAATCAGGCAGCCGCCCTGCGGCAGCGGCGTGAGCACGCGCGAGGTGGTGGTGTGTCGGCCGCGCGAATCGTTGGCGCGGACCTCGTTGGTTTTCATTTTCTGGCGGCCCAGCAGGGTGTTGGTGAGCGTGGACTTGCCGGCACCCGAGCTACCCACCAGCACCACCGTTTGGCCGGGGCCCAGATAGGGCGCGAGCACTTTCAGGCTCGCCGGGTCCTTGGCGTTGACAGCATGGATGGGCACGCCGGAGTCCTCCACTTCGCGCAGCAGGTCAATGCAGTCCTCGACGATTTCGCACTCGTCGGCCTTGGTCAGCACCAGGACGGGGTCGGCGCCGCTGGCGCGGATCACCACCAGGTAGCGCTCGATGCGGCGCGGGTTGAAGTCCTGGTCCAGGCCTACGACCACCAGCACGTGGCTCACGTTGGCGGCGATCAACTGCTGGCGGTGGTGCTCGCCGGCGGCGCCGCGCTTGAGGATGCTGCGGCGCGGCAGCAATTCCAGGATGTTCTTGCCGGCCTCGTCCAGGGCCACCCAGTCGCCCACGGCGGCGCGCTGGTCGGGCGGGCAGCGGGGGCGGGTCCAGGGCAGCGGTGGCTGCACTTTCAGGATCTCGTCGGCTTGGGTGGCCACGTCGTAGGCGCTGCGGTGCTGGCCCACTACGCGGGCCAGACGGGCGCCGCCGGCCTGCGCCAGCGCCTCGCGGCTGGCGTCGTCGTCGGGCCAACCGATGGCGCGCAAGCGGTCGAGGGCATCAGGGCTGGGCTGCATTGCCGTGAATCATACCCCCGCCGACACACCCCTCTCACGACTCGGCGGTTAGGTTTCAGGCTGACCTAAATCCTGGGGCTCAAATCCAGCCATGGCAGCAAATTCAGAGCAAGACGCCACCCGCACGCCGTTCCTGACCACGGTGGTGTTGGTGCTGGCGGCGCTGGGGTTCTTGGGTTTCGGGGTGGCAATCGTTTGGTCGCCGGCGGCGGTGCTGGGGGCCGTGGGCATCAGCGGCACCGCGGCGGGGCTGGTGGAGCTGCGGGCGTTCTACGGCGGGCTGGAACTGGGGCTGGGAGCATTTCTGCTGGCCTGCGCCTTCAAGCCCGGCTGGCGCCGGCCCGGCCTTTGGTCGGTGGCGCTGGTGAACGGCGGCATCGGCGTCACTCGGCTGCTGGGCATCGCCCTGAGCGGGGAATTCACCGGGTTTTTCGCCGGGGCGCTGGTCTGGGAGTTCGGGTTCACTTTGTTGGCGCTGGCGGCCCTTCGCCGCAAAATCGGCTGAAAACCCGTCAATTTTCCGTTAATCTCGGCGTAGTCCCTTGCTCCGAGCCCTCCGCGACATGCCCCATACGCCCCTGCCGACCCGCGAAACCCTGCGCGAGGTCCGTTACGACATCCGCGGTGAACTGTCCCGCCGCGCCCGCGAACTCGAGGGCCAAGGCCGCCAGTTGATCCGCCTGAACATCGGCAATCCCGGCGCCTTCGGCTTTCGCGCCCCCGCCCATCTGCAGGCCGCCATTGCCAGCAGCGTCGCCGACAGTGATCCCTACACCCACCAGCAGGGCCTGCCGCTGGCGCGCGAAGCCATCGCCGATTTCCATCGTGCGCGCGGCACGCCCAACGCCACCGCCGAGCGCGTGTTTGTTGGCAACGGCGTGAGCGAGCTGATTGATATCTCCCTGCGCGCCCTGCTCAACCCCGGCGAAGAAGTGCTGCTGCCCAGCCCCGACTACCCGCTGTGGAGCGCCGCCACCATCCTCAACCAGGGCCGGCCGGTGTACTACGCCTGCGCCCCGGAGAACAGCTTCCTGCCGGACCCGGCGGAAATTGAAAAACTGATCACCCCGCGCACCCGCGCCCTGGTGGTGATCAACCCGAACAACCCCACCGGCGCCAACTACCCGCGCGAACTGCTTCAGCAGCTGGTCGCCATCGCCGCGCGCCACAAACTGCTGCTGATGTCGGATGAAATCTACGACGGCATCCTCTACGACGACGCCACGTTCACCGCGCTGGCGCCGCTGGCCGGCGACGTGCCCTGCCTGAGCTTCGGCGGCCTGTCGAAAGTGTGGCGCGCATGCGGCTGGCGCGTGGGCTGGGCGCTGCTGTCGGGCGATCCGGTGAAGGTGGGCGACTACCACCACGCCATGGACCTGCTGAGCGCGCTGCGGCTGTGCGCCAACGTGCCGGCGCAGTTCGCGGTTCCGGCGGCGCTGTCGGGCCCGGAAACCATCCTCGAACTCACCCGCAGCGGCGGGCGTTTGTACGAATCCCGCCGCGCTGCGATCGAAAGCTGCGCGGCCAGCGAGCACCTTTCGCTGGTGGCGCCGGCTGGTGCGCTGTACGCCTTCCCGCAAGTGGTGGGCGACGCGGCGGTGGGTTTCGACGACCAGGCTTTCGCGCTGGAACTGCTGGAGCACGAGGACGTGCTGGTGGTGCCGGGCAGCGGCTTCAACGTGCCCAATTCGCTCCACTTCCGCATCACGCTGCTGCCTGACGCCGCGCTTATCCGCGAAGTCTTCAGCCGCATCGACCGCGCGCTGGGCCGGCACGCCGCGCAGGCGCGCTCGCGACAAGTGGCCTGAGCGCGCGCGCATGGCCGCGCCGCTGAGCTACCTGGCGCTGGGCGATTCCTACACCATCGGCGAATCAGTGCCCGAGCCCGGGCGCTGGCCTGTGCAGCTGGCCGCCGCGCTCAGCGCCGACGGCATCGCCGTGGCATCGCCGCGCATCCTCGCCGCCACCGGCTGGAGCACCGACGAACTCGCCGCCGCGATGGACGCCGCCGAACCGCTGGCAACGCACGACCTGGTGAGCCTACTGATTGGCGTGAACAACCAGTACCGCGGCCGCGACGTGGCCGACTATCGCGCCGAATTCCACGCGCTGCTGCTGCGCGCCATCGCGCTGGCGAACGGCCGCCCGCAGCGCGTGCTGGTGCTGTCCATCCCCGACTGGGGCACTACCCCCTTCGCCCAGGCCAGCGGCCGCGACACCGCCCAGATTGCTCGCGAACTGGACGCCTACAACGCCGCCGCCGCTCAAGAATGCGCGGCCCATGGCGCGGCCTTCGTCGACATCACCCCGCTGAGCCGCCAACTCTCCCCCCAGCCCGGCATGCTCGCCGACGACGGCCTGCACCCCTCCGCCGCCCAATACACCCACTGGACCCACCTCGCCAAAGAACGGTGTCAGAGTGAGTTACCAACGCGTTGGTAACTCACTCTGACACCGTTCTTTGGCGAGGTGGGTCCAGTGGGTGTATTGGGCGGCGGAGGGGTGCAGGCCGTCGTCGGCGAGCATGCCGGGCTGGGGGGAGAGTTGGCGGCTCAGCGGGGTGATGTCGACGAAGGCCGCGCCATGGGCCGCGCATTCTTGAGCGGCGGCGGCGTTGTAGGCGTCCAGTTCGCGAGCAATCTGGGCGGTGTCGCGGCCGCTGGCCTGGGCGAAGGGGGTAGTGCCCCAGTCGGGGATGGACAGCACCAGCACGCGCTGCGGGCGGCCGTTCGCCAGCGCGATGGCGCGCAGCAGCAGCGCGTGGAATTCGGCGCGATAGTCGGCCACGTCGCGGCCGCGGTACTGGTTGTTCACGCCAATCAGTAGGCTCACCAGGTCGTGCGTTGCCAGCGGTTCGGCGGCGTCCATCGCGGCGGCGAGTTCGTCGGTGCTCCAGCCGGTGGCGGCGAGGATGCGCGGCGATGCCACGGCGATGCCGTCGGCGCTGAGCGCGGCGGCCAGCTGCACAGGCCAGCGCCCGGGCTCGGGCACTGATTCGCCGATGGTGTAGGAATCGCCCAGCGCCAGGTAGCTCAGCGGCGCGGCCATGCGCGCGCGCTCAGGCCACTTGTCGCGAGCGCGCCTGCGCGGCGTGCCGGCCCAGCGCGCGGTCGATGCGGCTGAAGACTTCGCGGATAAGCGCGGCGTCAGGCAGCAGCGTGATGCGGAAGTGGAGCGAATTGGGCACGTTGAAGCCGCTGCCCGGCACCACCAGCACGTCCTCGTGCTCCAGCAGTTCCAGCGCGAAAGCCTGGTCGTCGAAACCCACCGCCGCGTCGCCCACCACTTGCGGGAAGGCGTACAGCGCACCAGCCGGCGCCACCAGCGAAAGGTGCTCGCTGGCCGCGCAGCTTTCGATCGCAGCGCGGCGGGATTCGTACAAACGCCCGCCGCTGCGGGTGAGTTCGAGGATGGTTTCCGGGCCCGACAGCGCCGCCGGAACCGCGAACTGCGCCGGCACGTTGGCGCACAGCCGCAGCGCGCTCAGCAGGTCCATGGCGTGGTGGTAGTCGCCCACCTTCACCGGATCGCCCGACAGCAGCGCCCAGCCCACGCGCCAGCCGCATGCGCGCCACACTTTCGACAGGCCGCCGAAGCTCAGGCAGGGCACGTCGCCGGCCAGCGGCGCCAGCGCGGTGAACGTGGCGTCGTCGTAGAGGATGCCGTCGTAGATTTCATCCGACATCAGCAGCAGTTTGTGGCGCGCGGCGATGGCGACCAGCTGCTGAAGCAGTTCGCGCGGGTAGTTGGCGCCGGTGGGGTTGTTCGGGTTGATCACCACCAGGGCGCGGGTGCGCGGGGTGATCAGTTTTTCAATTTCCGCCGGGTCCGGCAGGAAGCTGTTCTCCGGGGCGCAGGCGTAGTACACCGGCCGGCCCTGGTTGAGGATGGTGGCGGCGCTCCACAGCGGGTAGTCGGGGCTGGGCAGCAGCACTTCTTCGCCGGGGTTGAGCAGGGCGCGCAGGGAGATATCAATCAGCTCGCTCACGCCGTTGCCAACAAACACGCGCTCGGCGGTGGCGTTGGGCGTGCCGCGCGCACGATGGAAATCGGCGATGGCTTCGCGCGCCAGCGGCAGGCCCTGCTGGTGGGTGTAGGGATCACTGTCGGCGACGCTGCTGGCAATGGCGGCCTGCAGATGGGCGGGGGCGCGAAAGCCGAAGGCGCCGGGATTGCCGATGTTCAGGCGGATCAACTGGCGGCCTTGGCCCTCGAGTTCGCGGGCGCGGCGGGACAGTTCACCGCGGATGTCGTAACGGACCTCGCGCAGGGTTTCGCGGGTCGGCAGGGGCGTATGGGGCATGTCGCGGAGGGCTCGGAGCAAGGGACTACGCCGAGATTAACGGAAAATTGACGGGTTTTCAGCCGATTTTGCGGCGAAGGGCCGCCAGCGCCAACAAAGTGAACCCGAACTCCCAGACCAGCGCCCCGGCGAAAAACCCGGTGAATTCCCCGCTCAGGGCGATGCCCAGCAGCCGAGTGACGCCGATGCCGCCGTTCACCAGCGCCACCGACCAAAGGCCGGGCCGGCGCCAGCCGGGCTTGAAGGCGCAGGCCAGCAGAAATGCTCCCAGCCCCAGTTCCAGCCCGCCGTAGAACGCCCGCAGCTCCACCAGCCCCGCCGCGGTGCCGCTGATGCCCACGGCCCCCAGCACCGCCGCCGGCGACCAAACGATTGCCACCCCGAAACCCAAGAACCCCAGCGCCGCCAGCACCAACACCACCGTGGTCAGGAACGGCGTGCGGGTGGCGTCTTGCTCTGAATTTGCTGCCATGGCTGGATTTGAGCCCCAGGATTTAGGTCAGCCTGAAACCTAACCGCCGAGTCGTGAGAGGGGTGTGTCGGCGGGGGTATGATTCACGGCAATGCAGCCCAGCCCTGATGCCCTCGACCGCTTGCGCGCCATCGGTTGGCCCGACGACGACGCCAGCCGCGAGGCGCTGGCGCAGGCCGGCGGCGCCCGTCTGGCCCGCGTAGTGGGCCAGCACCGCAGCGCCTACGACGTGGCCACCCAAGCCGACGAGATCCTGAAAGTGCAGCCACCGCTGCCCTGGACCCGCCCCCGCTGCCCGCCCGACCAGCGCGCCGCCGTGGGCGACTGGGTGGCCCTGGACGAGGCCGGCAAGAACATCCTGGAATTGCTGCCGCGCCGCAGCATCCTCAAGCGCGGCGCCGCCGGCGAGCACCACCGCCAGCAGTTGATCGCCGCCAACGTGAGCCACGTGCTGGTGGTCGTAGGCCTGGACCAGGACTTCAACCCGCGCCGCATCGAGCGCTACCTGGTGGTGATCCGCGCCAGCGGCGCCGACCCCGTCCTGGTGCTGACCAAGGCCGACGAGTGCGAAATCGTCGAGGACTGCATTGACCTGCTGCGCGAAGTGGAGGACTCCGGCGTGCCCATCCATGCTGTCAACGCCAAGGACCCGGCGAGCCTGAAAGTGCTCGCGCCCTATCTGGGCCCCGGCCAAACGGTGGTGCTGGTGGGTAGCTCGGGTGCCGGCAAGTCCACGCTCACCAACACCCTGCTGGGCCGCCAGAAAATGAAAACCAACGAGGTCCGCGCCAACGATTCGCGCGGCCGACACACCACCACCTCGCGCGTGCTCACGCCGCTGCCGCAGGGCGGCTGCCTGATTGATACGCCCGGCATGCGCGAAGTGAAGCTCAGCGGCGACGAAGATATCGTGGATGCCTTCGAGGACATCGAAGCCTTGGCTTCCGGCTGCCGCTTCCGCGACTGCGCCCACGGCAACGAGCCCGGCTGCGCGGTACGAGCCGCCATCGAAGACGACACCCTGGACGAGGCGCGCTTCCAGCATTACCTCAAGCTGCGCGATGAGCTTGAAGCCGCCGCCATCACCCAGGCCCAGCGCCGCGCCGAGGAGTACGCGGCCAAGACCGCTGCGGGCAAACGACCCAAGGACAAATTCGGACGCCGCTGATGACCGAACTCGCCGCCGACATCCAGCACCACGCCGACCTGGACGCGCGCCTGGTGGACGCCGTGCGCGGCGTTCGCCTGCTAGAAGCCGTCAGCTGGCCCGCCCACCTGCAGCAGACTTTCCTGGAGGGCTGGCGCACCGGCAACGCCCGCATGCCCCAGCCCGAATACCCGCGCGGCGACTACGCCGCTATCCGCGCTGAACTGCATGCGGTGAGCGAAGCGGCCGACCCCGACCACCCCCTGGGAAAATACCTGCAGAAAACGGCCGAAAGCTGGCGTCTCACCACCCGCCTGCTCGACGCCGTGGGCACGCACCGCGCCACCGCCTATTCCGCGCGCCTGTTCGGCCGCCCGGTGGAAATGCTGCCTGGCGATGGCCCAACCAATCTCGAGGCGGCCGAGTATTTCGTGTCACTGGCCGACGAAATGGACCAGGAGCTCAACGAAGCCGAGCCCGAATACGTGCTGCCGGTGGAAACCGTGCAGGCCGAACTTCAGGCCGCGGTGGACGCCTTCTTCACCGACCACACCGTGCGCGTGGAGCTCGACGCCGGACTCATTGCAAAGGCGGCTGCAAGCTCCACCCGCATTCGCCTGCGCACCAACACGGGGTTCAGCGAATACGACCGCAACCAGCTGCTGGTGCACGAAGCCTTCGTGCACACGCTCACCGGCCTCAACGGCCGCGCCCAGCCGCTGATGAAATCCCTGGCCCGCGGCTCGCCGCGCACCACCGCCACCCAGGAAGGCCTGGCCACCTTCGCCGAGCTGATCTCGGGCTCCATGGACATCGAGCGCATGAAGCGCATCAGCCTGCGCATCGTCGCCATAGACAAGGCGATCCACGGCGCCGATTTCATCGAAGTATTCCGTTTTTTCATCGACGCCGGCCAAAGCCCGGCCGACAGCTTCGCGTCTTCGCAGCGGGTATTCCGCGGCGTGCCGCTGGGCGGCTCGTCGGCGTTCACCAAGGACACCGTTTACCTGCACGGGCTGATGGCCGTGCACACGTTCTTCCGCTGGTGCCTGCGCCATCGGCAGCTGGGCCGCGCGCGGCATTTGTTCGCGGGCAAGCTGGCGCTGGAGGACGTTTTCGCGCTCGACGGCGCCTTCGACAGCGGCGCCATCGCGCCGGCCCACTACCTGCCGCCGTGGATGCAGCGCGCCAACGGCCTGGCCGGCATGCTTGCCTTCTCCCTCTTCGCCAACAAAATCCGCCTGGACCGCGTAGACGCCGACGACCTGGTGCTTGGCCTCTAGCTCCCCCACCCCCTGTGGGAGGGACTTCAGTCCCGATGCCCGGATTCGGCAGCCATCGACGCAGGCCGCTACAATCAAAGGCCCCAAGGCGGCGCCCTTCGCGCCCAGCCGCAACACTTCCCAGCCCATGTCCGAACAAGAAGACTTCAAGCAAGCCGCCCTCGACTACCACCGCATGGCGCCGGCCGGGAAAATCCGCGTCACGCCGACCAAGGCGATGGTGACCCAGCGCGACCTGGCGCTGGCGTATTCGCCCGG
>JANNQY010000172.1:0-2136 GCA_031400995.1 Lysobacteraceae bacterium | reverse complement strand
GGCAGGGCGCCGGAGCAGCGGCAGCGGCCCCATCACCAGGATCCGCCGCATCCCGGCAAGCTGCTGCACGGCGCCCTCCAGCCCAGCGATCTGCGCCTCCAGGCCGGCTGGCTCAATGTCGCCACCGGGCGTGCCCATCGGCCAGCGCCGAGCGATGATCAGCGTAGTCACCTGGCCCGAAGCCAGCCATTCCAGCGCCAGCCGGTTCAACGCGATGCAGTTGGGAGTCGACTTTACGAAGCCCTCGACATCCAGCTCCACGGTGGGCTGGCAGGAGTTCATGGTGGCCCCAGCGGCAGACTCGCCGCTGGCTTCCGCAAGGTGCCAGGCAAACGGCTGCCACGCCCATGCATGGGAATCACCCCAGTAGGCCACGGTAGGCTGCTGGTCGGGACGCGACGCGCAAGTGCTCGGACGCAGAGATTCGACGGTTTGGTTGAAATCGAAGCTGCAGGTATCGCGATTGGCGGGGCTATCGGTACGCGCCTGTTCGGCAATGCGGCGCGCGTCCGGCGGAACCCTGTCCACCTGCGCCAGCCCGACCACAGCCACCAGCGAAAGGAGCATTGCCATGGCCGCAATGGCCAGGGCCCGCGCTGGCCTTGTCCCACCCGCGCGCCGAAAGGGCAGCTCCACGTACCGCCAACTGAGCCAAGCCAGGCCCAAGGCAAGGACGCACAGCGCGAGCCGCCAGGATATCGGCGCGGGGTCGAAGCGAAGGTTGCCGTCGATGGCCAGCAGTGGCCAATGCCAGAGATAGAGTGAATACGAAACCAAGCCAATGGCTACGAATGGGCGAGTGCGCAGCAGTGCGCCTGCCAGCCCATCGACGGCACCGCGGTGCACCGCCAGCAGCACCAACGCAGCGCCTGTGACCGCCGGCAGGGCTCCTGCCGCCGGAAAGTACCCCCACATCGGCGTAAACCAGTACGCGCCGCCGATGACCAGAAGGCCAGTCGGAAGCAACCAGCGGTCGCGCGCGACGGGCAAGGCGCGCGGAGTGGACAGCGCCACCAGCGCCCCCGCAGCAAGTTCCCAGAACCGAGCAGGCATCTGGAAAAAGGCGCGCTCGGGCAGAATGTGCACCCAGTATTCGGCCAGCAGCATGGATGCCAACGCCAAAACAACGAGCCGGCGCTTCACGCCGCCCGGGAAGAAACGCAGCAGGAGCATCAGCAACAGTGGATACACCAGATAGAACTGTTCCTCTACCGAGAGTGACCACAGATGCAGCAGCGCCATGCCGTCAACCGGCGCATCAAAATAGCCACCCGAGCGGTACTGGAAGTACACGTTGGCCAGGAACAGCAGGGATGCCACCGCCGATTCGCCGATGCGATCGAAAACCTCACCATAGCGACCCAGGAGTAGCACCGCCGCGGCCATCACCGCCAGCACCAAAACTATCGATGCTGGCAGGATGCGGCGCGCGCGACGGGCGTAGAACGCCGCGAAATCTATGCGCCCGGCGCGCTGCCACTCCGCGGCAAGCAGCGCCGTGATCAGGTAGCCCGAAATCACGAAGAAGACATCAACGCCGACGAACCCGCCCGGCAGCAGCCTCGGATCAGCGTGGTAAATAACGACCGCCAGCACCGCGATCGCACGCAGGCCGTCAATCTCCGGGCGGTACTTCAGCATCGACAAATGGCTTACTCCTCCCGCCCACTTGGGGGCTGCCCGCGGTAAGCGCCTTGAGTATCGCCTCAAGCACCGCCTCGGTCTGCACCAATGCCTCATTGTTCCAGAATCGCAGCACCCGGTAACCCTGCCGTTCAAACCACGCGTCCCGCCGAGCATCCGTAGCCGAGCCCTGATGCTGGCCACCGTCGAGTTCGATCAGCAGCCCGGCTTCAAGACAGATGAAGTCGGCGATGTATGGGCCCACGGGGTGCTGGCGGCGGAACTTGAACCCGGCGAGCTGGCGGCTGCGGATTCGCCACCAGACGCGCGATTCCGCGTCGGTGAGGCGATGGCGGAGTTCGCGGGCGAAGGTGGATTTTTGTCCGGTGCGCATTTTGGCTCCGATTTCCCGCACCCCCGCCCTCACCCAAGAATGGGTGGGGGTGCCAATCGGGCTTAGGCCGGGGGGGAGGTTCCCACTACCCCCCGCGGGGGTGGGGGAGGGGGTGGGCC
>JANNQY010000171.1:0-5886 GCA_031400995.1 Lysobacteraceae bacterium | reverse complement strand
CAGGCGCATGCCCGGCATTTCCCAGTTGCGCGCCATCCGCGCCCACGGGTACTTGGCTTCGTCCACCGGATTGCCCAGGGTGATGGCGCCCACCGCGCCGCGTTCGGCCAGCTGCGCCAGCTTTTGCCGGCCGTTGGAGTGGTAGGCGCGCTGGGTGTTGGGGAATCCTGCGGGGGCGCCCGAGAAAAACACGGCCACCTTGCCTTTCACGTCCACGTTGGCGAAATCGTCGTGGTCCAGCTCCGGCGCGTGCACCGCCTGGCCCACGAAGACCAGCGGTGCCGTGAGCCGGTGGCTGGCGGTGTTGAAGTTCAGGCCCGGCAGGAATTCGTCCTGGAACGTGAACGTTTCCCGGCCACCCTCGCGCGTGATGGCGAACTCGGCACCCTCGCGCAGGCGCCGGCCTTCGAGCAGCGGCACCTTCTGGAAGTAGCTGCCGTCGTCGCCGGCCGGCAGCAGGCCGATGGCGCGGTACCGGTTGGCGACGTAGAGCGCGGCGATGTCGTAGCCCCGGGTGCCGGCAGCGCGGCCTTCCAGCAGGTCGTCGGCCAGGAACGCGACGTCGGCTTCGATGGCGCGCGCGCCGGTGTCGGCGTCGGCCGCAGCCGCCGCCGTCACGGCGGGCACCGCGGCGGGCCCGGAAGGCGCAACGCTCATGTTGCAGGCCGCAAGCAGGCTAAGGCCCAGGGCCGCGGCCAAGGATTTCGAAACAAGCGTCATCAGGGCTCCTCCGGGTCAGGGCCTGAAACTAACACCGGCGCCGCAGCCGTGGAATGATGAGGTAGCGAATCTTCAGGAGCCCGCCATGGCCGGTACCGGAACCCTCCACGTCCCCACCCGCGGGGAAGCCTGGTCCGCCGCCGCCGTGGTGATTGCCGCGCTGGTGTGGTCGGGCATCGCGCCCTACGACCGCCTCACCTGGGTGCTCGAAGTGATCTGGGTGCTGCTGGGCCTGCCGCTGCTGGCCTGGGCCTGGGGCCGGTTCCCGCTGACGCGCCTGCTCACTTGGCTGCTGGTGCTGCACGCGCTGGTGCTGATCTACGGCGGCGCCTACACCTACGCGCGCACGCCGCTGGGCCTGTGGTTCATGGACGCGTTCGACCTGGCGCGCAATCACTACGACCGCCTGGGCCATTTCGCCCAAGGCTTCATCCCGGCCATCCTGGCGCGCGAGCTGCTGCTGCGCAAAACCCCGCTGGTGCGCGGCGGCTGGCTGTTCTACCTGGTGCTGGCGGCGGCGCTGTCGTTCAGCGCCTTTTTCGAACTTATCGAGTGGTGGTCGGCGCTGGTGTGGGGCGGCGATGCCGACGCCTTCCTGGCCACCCAGGGCGACGTCTGGGATACCCAGTGGGACATGTTCCTGGCGCTGTGCGGCGCGGTGCTGGCGCAAGTGCTGCTGGCGCGGACGCACGACCGCCAGCTGGGACTGCGCTAGCGCGCTAGCCGGTGGCGTCCAGCAGCGGCGCTTCCCAGCCGGTCATGGCGTCGGCCATCACCAGGTTGCGGCCGGCGTTCTTTGCGGCATACATGGCGCGGTCGGCGCGCTGGAGCAGCTGCGAGAACTGGAGATCGGCCGGGGCCAGCGTGGCCACGCCGATGGACAAGGTCACCGCCCGGCGGTGCCCATCCATCACCAGCGGCTGGCTGCAGTAGCCCTCGCGGATGCGTTCGGCGGCGCTGACGGCGCTGGCCATGTCGGTGTTGGGCATCAGCACGATGAACTCTTCGCCGCCCAGCCGGCCCAGCACGTCCTCGGCGCGCAGCGCCTCGCGGATGCGCGCCACCGACTCCACCAGCGCGGCGTCGCCCACGGCATGCCCCAACTCGTCGTTGATGCGCTTGAAGTGATCCACGTCCAACACCAGCACCGCCAGCGGCATGCCGTGGCGGCGCGCGCCGGCTATCGCGCGCAGGCCCAGTTCGTCGATGGCGCGGCGGTTGTAGCAGCTGGTGAGGAAATCCACCCGCGCCGCGCGCTCGAGTTCGCGCTGGCTGCGCTCGGTGCACATCAGCAGGAAGCCCAGGGTGCCCACCACCGGCAGCACGCTGCCCACCGCATAGGTGAGCACCTGCACGTGGCCCAGCTGGAACAGGCCGGTGACCTTGTCTGGGTCCAGGAACATCGTGCCCGCGCGATACAGCAGGATGCCCGCCGACAGCCCCAGCACGGCGCCGGCGATATGCCGCATCTGCCCCTCCGAGCCCGGTGCGCGGTAGATGATCCACACGCTGCGGCCCAGCAGCGACGCCGACAGCAACGCCACCAGCGCCAGCCGCAGCGGCAGGTTGGGCTGCAGCACGCCCAGCCACACCGACACCGCGGCCACGGCGGCCACCAGCAGCCACAGGTACAGATGCCGGCGCACCAAGCCGTTGAACTCCTCCAGCGCAATGGCGTAGCAGGCAAAGCTGCTGGCCATCAGGCTGTTGCCCAAGCCGATCACGAACCAGGCCGGAGCGATCTCGCGCAGGCTGAGCATGACGAAGCTGGCGGGCAGCATCAGGGTAGCCGCCACCCACCAGCGCAAACTGGCCCGGTAAGACGGCGGCAGCGAGCGGCTCGCCAGCATCAGGATGCCGCCGACCACCACCGTGAGCAGGGCGCCCATCAGCAGGGCCGAGCGGATATCAAACGTCCAGTTCATCCAGGGGCGCCTCGGGGCGCAGGGGCGAAGCCAACCCCTAGGGTTTCATCGCTGCGGCCTTGGCGCAAGGCTACGCACTCAGGCGCGCGGGCCGGACTCGGGGTCGGACGGGGCTTGCGATGGCCTGCGCGTGCGGAAAGGCAGCACCACACCGGTGTCATCGCCCGCAGGCCGCTGCCAGAGCACCGGTACGCTGTCCGGGCCGGGAAGCTCCAGCTCCGGATCGGCCTCGAAGGCCTCCGGCGCTTCCTCCCAACTGTAGAGCCGCCGCGGCGGCTCCGGGTCGGCGCGGCGCCAAAGCCAAGCTGCCAGGATGCCCGCCAGCGCCCCGCACAGGTGGTATTCCCAGGACACGCCGGGCTCGCGCGGCAGCACCGTGAGCAGCATGCCGCCGAAGAAAAAGAAGGCGATCAGCGCCGCTGCGATGGCGGCGCGGTCGCGGCGCAGCAGGCCCAGGAACAGCAGCAGGAACATCAGGCCGTGGGTTAGCCCGCTGGCCCCGATGTGGAAAGACGGCTGGCCAATCACCCAGGTGCCCAGCCCCGACAGCACCCAGATTAGCGGCACGGCGCGCACCGTGGCGCGCGGATACACCGTCCCCACCAGCGGCCCCAGGATCAGCAGGGCCGAGGCGTTGGCCAGCCAATGCCCGCTGGACCCATGCAGCAGCGGTGCGAACAGCACGCCCACCAGCCCGGGCAGATGCTGGGGCACCAGCCCCAGCCCGCGCAGTCCACCCAGCCATGGCTCGGCAAAGTGGATGCCGCCAATCAGGGCGACGAAGGCCAGGCTGGCCAGCAGGGCGCGCCGGAACCGGGCGCGCACGGCCTGGGCATGCTGCTGCAGGGGATTCTCCATCCCCCTGTAGTGGGGCCGCACGCGTGCCGGGCAAGCCCGGGGCTAGGCGGCGTCCAGCTTGGGCTTGGGCTTGATCACCAGGCTCAGGCCCATGGCCGCGGCCAGGGTCAGCACCACCACGCCCAGCGACACCACCACCGGGATCTTGTACAGATCAATCAGCAGCATCTTGGCGCCGATGAAAATCAGCACCAGCGCCAGCCCATAGGCCAGCAGGTGGAACTTCTCGGCCGCGCCGGCCAGCAGGAAGTACAGCGCCCGAAGGCCCAACACCGCGAACACGTTGGAGGTGAGCACGATGAACGGGTCGGTGGTGATGGCGAAGATGGCCGGGATGGAGTCCACCGCGAAGATCACGTCGGTCACCGCGATCATCACCAGCACCACGAACAGCGGCGTGTACCTGCGGCGCTTGCCCTGGCCAATCCACAGCGCCTCGCCGCGGTAGCGGCGGATCAGCGGCAGGTGGGCGGTGATCCAGCGCAGGATGGGGTTGGCGTCCATGTCCGGTTCTTTGCCCACCGCCCACAGCATCTTGGCGCCGGTCAGTAGCAGGAAGGCGCCGAAGAAATACAGGATCCAGTGGAACTTGGCGATCAGCGCCGCGCCGATGAAGATCATGATCGCGCGCAGCAAAATGGCGCCAATCACGCCCAGTATCAGCACCCGCTGCTGCGACTGCGCCGGCACCGCGAAATAGGTGAACAGCATCAGGAACACGAAGATGTTGTCCACCGCCAGCGCCTTCTCCACCAAATAACCGGTGAGGAACTCCAGGGCGATGCGGTTGGCGTCGGCGTCAGGCACCCGGCCCTGCAGGTACCACCACAGGCCGGCGTTGAAGGCCAGGGCCAGGGCGATCCAGGCCGCCGACCAGATCACGGCCTCGCGGGTGGACACTTTGTGCGGGCCGTTCTGGCGCAGCACCAGCAGGTCGACGATGAGGGCAGCGATGACGAAGGCCGTGAATACGACCCACATCATCGGGGTGGCTATGGTTTCCATGGGTACTCCGGGGAATGTGCCTCTCGGCCGCAGGCTTATGCGTCGTTCCAACAGGGAACGAGCTTGGGCACAGGCGGGCGAAGGTCTTGCTCACAGGCCAGAGCCTGTCTGCCGTACCGGGGGCGGGGCGCAGGCCCTGACCCGTGATGACGATATCGGCAGCGGGAGCTACTCCCCTTCTACGGCGCAGAGTCTGCCACACCCCCGTGAAGACCGCGACAACCCTGTTTTCGGGGGCTGTATCATGGCGGCATGACTACCGAAGCCCTGCCCGTCGTCCATCTCAAGATCGAGCGCCGCTCCAACCACCCCTGGATCTTCCAGAAGATGGTGGACAAGCCGGTGGCCAAGCCCAAGCCCGGCAGCCTGGTGGACGTGGTGGACAACACCGGCAAGTGGGTGGCGCGGGGCTTTTACAACGGCCATTCGCGCATCGCCCTGCGGGTGCTCACCGAAGATTATGAAGAAGCCATCGACGAGGCCTGGTTCACGCGCAAGATCCGCGCCGCGGTGGCGCTGCGCCGCGACTTGCTCAAGCTCGACGAAAGCACCGACGCCTGGCGCGTGGTGCACTCCGAAGGCGACGGCATCTCGGGCCTGGTGGTGGACCGCTACGCCGACCTGCTGGTGGTGGAGTTCTTCTCCGCCGGCCCGTTCCGCTACCGCGAGTGGATCTACGCCGCCCTGCGCACCGAGTTCCCCGGCTGCCGTTTCTACAGCTTCTCGGAAGAGCACGTGCAGAAGCAGGAGAGCTTTGATTTCCGCTCACCGCCGCCGCCCGAGCCCAGCGTGATCACCGAGCACGGCCTGAAATTCCGCGCCAGCCCCGGCAGCGGCCACAAGACCGGATTCTTCGCCGACCAGCGCGACAACCGCGAATACCTCACCCGCTTCACCGCCGGCAAGCGCGTACTGGACATCTGCTGCAACTCCGGCGGCTTCGCCATTTACGCCAAGGCCCGCGGCGGCGCCGATGAAGTGATCGGCATCGACCTGGACGAGGAAATCCTGGAGGTCGCTGAAAAGAACGCGCGGCTCAACAACGCCTCGGTGAAGTTCGTGCAGGCCGACCTGTTCCACTACCTGCGCGATGCCCACCAGCGCGGCGAGCAGTTCGACGTGGTCATCCTGGACCCGGCCAAGCTCACCCGCGACCGCGAGCAGGTAATCCCGGCGCTGAAGAAATACAACGACATGAACAAGCTCGCCATGCAGGTGATCAAGCCCGGCGGCGTGCTGCTCACCTGCTCTTGCACCGGCCTGGTGAGCGAAGAAGAGTTCCTCGACATGATCCGCCGCGCTGCGTTCTACGCCGGCCGCACCGTGCAGGTGCTGAAAGTGGCCGGCGCTGGCGCCGACCATCCGTTCATGGCCCACG
>JANNQY010000170.1:0-4008 GCA_031400995.1 Lysobacteraceae bacterium | reverse complement strand
ACCATCGGCACGTCCTGGAACCAGCTATTGCCGTTGCCCGGCTCCAAGCCCAGGCGCTTGAACTGCGCCACCAGGTAGTCCGCGGTTTTCTGCTCGCCCTCGCTGCCGGGCGCGCGGCCACCAAAGGCGTCGGACGACAGCGTTTCCACGTGCACCGCGAAATCTTCGGCGGAAATCTCCGGGCCAAACCCGTGCACCACCGGCGCCTGCGTGGCGGCGGCCTCGGCAAGCGCGGCGGGGGCCGCAGGTGCAGCAGGCTCGGGCGCGCGGGTGCAGGCGGCCAGTGCCAGCGTGGCGGCGACAAACAGCAGGGTGTGCTTCATCTTGGGGCTCTCAGCAATCATCGAGCCCCGAGTTTAGACCGATCGCCGGCCCCCGGGCAGGGCCGGCGCGCCGCTCACTCGCGCGGCGGCAGTTTGTCGGTATAGGCCTGCGCGGTGGCGCCGGTGACCGGGCCGATCTTGGCCGTGCTGTGCACCAGCAGCTCCACCGGCTGCTCGAACACCAGCGTGCCGCCCACCGTCGAATCCGGGCCAATCAGCACCCGCGGCTTGCGGTTGTTGCCGCCCCACCAGCTTGAACTGGGCTTTTCCACCAGGATGCCGCCGCGCACGGTCGAGCCTTCCTCCAGGGTGATGTCGCCTTGGGTGGTGATCAATTTGCCGCCCACTTCGGCTGCCGTCAGATGGATGCCGCCGTTCACCGTTTCCACGTCGCCGCCCACGCGGGCGCCGCGCTTGATCCGGATGCCGCCGTTCACGGTTTCCACGTCGCGCTCCACCGTGGCTTTGGCAGCCAGGCTGATGCCGCCATTCACCGCCTCAAGCGAGCCGGCGCTGGCACCTTCGCCCAGGCTGATACCGCCGTTCACGGTTTCGGCGCTACCCACCCGGGCGCGTTCGGCGATGCTGATGCCGCCGTTTACGGTTTCAGCCGAACGCACCACCGCGCCTTCGCGCACCGTGATGCCGCCGTTCACCGACTCCAGCGAGCCGTACTCCTTGCCGGCCTCGGCGGTGATGCTGCCGAAGACCTTGTCGATATTTTCCTCGGCCAGCGCCGGCACGGACGCCAGGGCCAGGGACAGGGTGATCAGGGATGCAAGCTTGCGGACGCGCATGGGGTGGCTCCTGTGGAATTCACTGCTGGGATGCCGCTGACGGCCCCAGGGTTTAAAACGGTGTCAGAGTTAGTTCCAGGAACTCACTCTGACACCGTTCTAGCCCCCGGCGGCTACACTGGGCGCGTGCCATCCGTACTGGAGCCTGCCTTGCCTGCCACTGCCCGCCCCAAGCCCCTGCTGCTGCTCATCCTGGACGGCTGGGGCCACCGCGAAGACCCCGCCGACAACGCCATCGCCCAGGCCCGGCTGCCGAACTGGCGCCGCCTGCTGGCCGAGTTCCCGCACACCCTGGTGCACACCGAGGGCCGCCACGTCGGCCTGCCCGACGGCCAGATGGGCAATTCCGAAGTAGGGCACATGAACATCGGCGCCGGCCGCATCGTCTACCAGGACCTGACCCGGGTGGACGCCGCCATCGAGGACGGCAGCTTCTACGCCAACCCCGAGCTGCTGGCCGCCTGCCGCGCCGCCATGGCCAGCGGCGGCACCCTGCACCTGATGGGCCTGCTCTCGCCCGGCGGCGTGCACAGCCACGAAGACCACCTGTTCGCCATGATCGAACTGGCCCGTCGCGAAGGCGTGGCCGACATCGCCGTGCACGCCTTCCTGGACGGCCGCGACACCCCGCCGCGTTCGGCCGAACCCAGCCTGGCCAAACTGCAGGCGCTGTGTGCGCAGGGCGGCGACGCCCATATCGCCACCGTCAGCGGCCGCTACTGGGCCATGGACCGCGACCAGCGCTGGGACCGGCTGGAGCGCGCCTGGACCGCCATCGCCCACGCCGAGGCCGACGACACCGCGTCCGATGCGCTCACTGCGCTGCACGCCGCCTACGGCCGCGGCGAGAACGACGAGTTCGTGCAGCCCACCGTCATCAGCGGCGCGCGCGGCATGCGCGATGGCGACGCTGTGGTGTTCATGAACTTCCGCGCCGACCGCGCCCGCCAGCTCACCGCCGCGTTCGTGTCGCCCGGCTTCACCGGTTTCGCGCGGCCGCACGCTCCGGTGCTGTCGCGCTTCGCCTGCCTCACCGAATACGACGCCAGTTTGCCGGCGCCGGTGGCGTTCGCGTCCGAAGACCTGCGCAACACCTTGGGCGACGTGCTGGCCGCGAACGGCCTCACCCAGCTGCGCATCGCCGAAACCGAGAAATATGCGCACGTGACGTTCTTCATGAGCGGCGGCCGCGAGGCGCCGGTGGCCGGCGAGGATCGCGCGCTTATTCCCTCGCCCCAGGTCGCCACCTACGACCTGCAGCCCGAGATGAACCTGCCCCAGCTCACCGCGCGCCTCACCGACGACATCCGCGCGCGCCGGCACGACGTGATCCTCTGCAACATCGCCAACCCCGACATGGTGGGCCACAGCGGCATCCTCGCCGCCGCGGTGCAGGCAGCCGAAGCCGTGGACACCGCGCTGGGCGCCATCCGCAGCGCGCTGGAAGCGGCCGGAGGCGAGATGATCGTCACCGCCGACCACGGCAATCTGGAAATGATGCGCGACCCCGTCACCGGCCAGCCGCACACCTCGCACACCGTGGGCCCGGTGCCGCTGGTGTACGCGGGACGTGCGGGTACGCTGCGCAGCGGCGGCGCGCTGCGCGACATCGCGCCCACCCTGCTGTACCTGCTGGGCCTGCCGGCGCCGCCTGAAATGACCGGCCGCTCGCTGGTGGCGCTGGGGTGATCTCCCGCCTCTTGCTGGCCGTGGCGCTGATTCTGGCGGCGCATCCGGCCTTCGCCCAAGGCGCGCCCGAGCGGGCGAAAAAAGAGGCCGCGGCGCAGGAGCGGCTCGACACCCTGCGCGCCCAGATCAAGACCATCGCCAGCGAACAGCGCGCGCTGGAAGGCGAGCGCGGCGACGCCACCCGCGGCCTGCGCGAGGCCGACGCCACCGTCAGCCTGGCCGTGCGCAACCTGCGCCGCACCGAGGCTGGCATCGCCACCCAGGAGCTGGAGCTGCAGGCGCTGCAGGAAAAACAGCGGGCGCTGGAAGCAGGCCTGGGCGAGCAGCGCGAGGCGCTGGCTGCGCTGGTGCGCTCTGCCTACGCGCTGGGCCGGCACGAACAGCTAAAGCTGCTGCTGGCCCAAGACCGCATGAGCGACCTGGCCCGCGTGCTGGCCTATCACCGCTACTTCCAGAACGATCGCCAGCAGCGCATCAGCGGCCTCACCGCCGAGCTGCGCGAGCTGGCCGCCGTGGCCCAGCAGATCACCGACCAGCAGCAGATCCTGGAAGCCGCGCGCCAGCAGCAGCAGACCGAACTGACCGCACTGGAAGCACAGCGCGGCGAACGTGCCACCGTGCTGGCCGCGCTGGAGTCGCAGTTCACCGACCGCGCCGCACGCCTGGCCGCGCTGGGCCGCGACGAAAAATCAGTAGTCCGCCTGCTGGAACAACTGCGCGACGCCGTCGCCGACATCCCGCGCCAGGTGGACGACAACCGCCCCTTCGCCAGCCGCCGCGGCCAGCTGGGCAGGCCGCTGGCCGGCACGGCGCTGGCGGGCTTTGGTGGCCGCCTGCCCGACGGACGCACCAGCGACGGCCTGCTGATCGCCGGCACCGCAGGCGCCGAAGTGCGCGCCGCCGCGCCGGGCCGGGTGGCGTTTTCGGACTGGCTCAAGGGCTACGGCCTGCTGCTGATCGTGGACCACGGCGACGGCTGGATGAGCCTGTACGCCTTCAACGACGCCCTGCTCAAGGACGTGGGCGACTGGGTGCGCGCCGGCGAGCCCCTGGCCACGGTAGGCAGCTCCGGCGGCCAAGGCCGCCCCGCCCTCTATTTCGAACTACGCCGCAACGGCCAACCCCAAGACCCCAAACCCTGGCTCCGCCCCTGACCCCGCCCCGCGCCACCCGCCCCCCGCCACCCCCCCTGTAGGAGG